>JBAUSF010000241.1:0-8645 GCA_049581565.1 Acidimicrobiales bacterium | reverse complement strand
GAGACGACCCGTCGAAAGAAACGTTCGACTTCGCGTGGGGTGTCCTTGCTGAGTGGTGGGCGCGCGTCGTGTCGGGGGAGGATCCATGGCGCGGGCGACTCGTAGTTGATGACGATCGTGATGCGTAGAGGATTCTCGGTGGCGGCGCGAAACGTCACGACGCCACCGAAGCTGTGGCCGAAGAGGACAACCGGCTGGGTCGGATCCTCACGAACGGTGAGCGCGAGGAGATCCTCGACGTGGTGATCAAGATCAACCGGACCGAGATCGCGCGATCCCTGATAACCGCGCCGATCGTACGCGACGACGTCGAAATCCTCGAGTCGCCGAGCGAGCCGCGAGAACGACCCGCCTCTATCGAGCGCGCCGTGTACGCAGATGATGGTCGCCCGGGGACTCCTGACGCGCCGTTCGGCCACGGCGAGCCCCTTGACCGGCGAGGCCGAGATGAAATGGAGTCGCGGGGGTGCCGTAGAAGAGGGCATTGTCAGAACCTACCCGGCGTTTCTTCGTCGCGAACCCTTCGATTTGGCGCCCTCGAGCCCTAGGCTGGCGGGGTGACTACGCCCCCCGATTCAACGACTGACCGTCCCACGCGTGGCTCGTTTGGGCCTAACGCCTGGCTGGTCGACGATATGTATGACCGCTTTCTCGCCGATCCCACGTCGGTTGCTGAGAGTTGGCGCGAGTTCTTTGCCGATTACCAACGCTCGACTCTGCCGACGGTCGCGACCGCGACACCAGTCGTGGCCGCGGCGACAAAGCCCGCACCCATAGACGCTGCAGCGTCGCCGCTGCGTGGAGCTGCCGCGCGGATCGTCACGAACATGAACGCGAGCCTCGCGGTGCCAACGGCGACCAGTGTTCGTACCGTTCCCGCGCGCCTGCTCGAGATCAACCGAACGGCGCTCAACGAGTCGCTCGCTCGCTCGAGCGGCGCCAAAGTCTCCTTTACTCACTTGATCGCGTTCGCGATCGTCAGGGGTCTTCACGCGGTGCCGACGCTCAACTCGACATTCGTCGAAGCCGTCGACGAAAAGGGAACTCCGGGGGTGCGTCGCCACGAGCACGTCGGACTCGGACTCGCAGTCGACGTTGAGAAGAAGGACGGGTCGCGCAACCTGCTCGTGCCCGTGATCAAAGACGCCGACACTATGGACTTTCGCTCATTCCTCCTCGCGTACGAGGACCTGGTGCGAAAGGTGCACGGGGGATCGTACGGAGCGGACGACCTCGCGGGGGCCACGGTCTCGATTACGAACCCGGGCACGCTCGGTACCGTCCAGTCGGTGCCGCGTCTCATGCCCGGCCAGGGCGCGATCTTCGGGGTCGGCGCGCTGAGCTGGCCAGCCGGCTTCGAAGCGGCCGATCCGCGCGCCCTCGCCGAGCTCGGCGTGGGCAAGGTCCTCACCATGACGTCGACCTACGACCACCGCATTATCCAGGGCGCCGAATCGGGCCTCTTCTTGAAGTACGTCGCGGAATGCTTGACCGGTCTGCACGACTTCTACGACGACGTCTTCGCGTCACTCGGTATTCCCTACGAGCCCGCCCGCTGGGCGAAGGATTCGAACCCGTCGCTCGCCGAGGGTGAGTCCGAACGGATCTTGAAGCAGATTCGCGTGCAGGCACTGATCAACATGTATCGGGTTCGCGGGCACCTCAACGCCCACCTGGACCCGTTGAGCAGCGAGCCGCCCGCGCCGCACGCCGAGCTTGATCTCGCGAACTACGGACTCACGATCTGGGACCTCCAGCGCTCCTTCGTCGTCGATGGGCTCGCGGGCTTGAACGAAGCCACCCTCGAGCGGATTCTCGCAATTCTTCGCGACGCGTACTGTCGAACGACCGGTATCGAATACGGCCACCTCATGGACCCGGTCCAGAAGCGCTGGATTCAAGAGCGCGTCGAAGGTGTCACCACGACGACGGGCCCAGAAGAGCAGCGCCGCATCCTGAGCGCGCTGAGCGAAGCGGAGGTCTTCGAGAGGTTTCTTCACACGCGCTACGTCGGACAGAAGCGATTCGGCCTCGAGGGTGCCGAGTCGAGCATCGTCGCGCTACAGACGGTGCTCGACGAAGCCGCCGACCGAGGCCTGAAAGAAGCGGTCATCGGCATGGCTCACCGCGGGCGGCTCAATGTGCTCGCGAACATCGTGGGCAAGTCGTACAGCGACATCTTCTCCGAGTTCGAAGGCAACTTGGACCCCGAAAGCGTCCAGGGCAGCGGCGACGTGAAGTACCACAAGGGCGCGAGCGGCGTCTATAAGAGTGTGCGCGGTGCCACGATCGACGTCTCGATGGCGTCGAATCCGTCGCACCTCGAAGCGGTCAGCCCCGTCGTCGAGGGAATCGTCCGCGCGAAGCAGGACCTCGTCATCCGTCCGAGCGACGGCACCGAGCCGGATCCCCCCGCGGTCGAGCACCCCTACCTCGCCGTTCTTATACACGGCGACGCGGCCTTCGCGGGCCAGGGCGTCGTCGCCGAGACGCTCAACCTCTCCCAGCTCTCGGGGTACCGCATCGGTGGCACGATCCACATCGTCATCAACAACCAGGTGGGGTTCACGACCGCGCCGGAGTCGGCGCGGTCCAGCTTCTATCCCACTGACGTCGCGAAGATGATCCAGGCCCCGATCTTCCACGTGAACGGAGACGACCCGGAAGCCTGCGCGCGAGCCGCCCGTCTCGCATTCGAATTCCGCGAGACGTTCCAGCGCGACGTGGTCGTCGACATCGTCTGTTATCGGCGTTTCGGCCACAACGAAGGCGACGACCCGAGCTACACCCAGCCCCAGATGTACAAGATCATCGATCAGATGCGCTCGGTGCGAAAGATCTACACCGAGACGCTCGTGCGTCGCGGCGACATCTCGATCGACGAAGCGGAAGCGGCTCTCAACGAGTTCAACGCGCGTCTCCAGAGCGTGCTCGACGAGGTGCGCACCGTGCCCGTGCCCACACTCACTCGCGTGCCCGTGGCCGAAGCGCCCGAGGATCTGCCCGCGCCCGAGACCGGCGTAGATCGCGACACTCTGCTCCGGCTCGCGAAGGTGACCGTAAGCGCACCAGGGGGCTTCACCGTGCACCCCAAGCTCGAGCGACAGTTCACCCAGCGCCTGGCGCTGTTCGAGTCGGGGGAAGTCGATTGGGCCTTCGGTGAGGCGCTCGCCATCGGATCGCTCGTTCTGCGTGGCTCGAATGTTCGACTCACCGGGCAAGACACTCGCCGCGGGACGTTCTCTCATCGCCACGCGGCACTGATCGACTACGAGCACGGACGCCAGTTCGTGCCGCTCGCGAGCATGGGCGCGCCGGGCTTTTTTACCGTGCGCGACTCGTTTCTCTCCGAGTACGCGGCGCTGGGTTTCGAATACGGCTACTCGGTTGAGGCGCAGAACACGCTCGTTGCGTGGGAGGCCCAGTTCGGCGACTTCGCGAACGGCGCGGAGATCATCATCGACAACTTCCTCGTGGCCGCCGAGGACAAGTGGGGCCAGCACGCGACACTGACCATGCTGCTGCCTCACGGCTACGAGGGCCAGGGCCCCGAGCACTCGAGTGGACGCATCGAGCGGTATCTGTCGCTGAGTGCGCGCAATAACATCCGTGTTGCCCAGCCGACGACGGCGGCCCAGTACTTTCACCTGCTTCGTAGCCAGGTGTTGCGCGAACGCCCGACGCCCCTCGTCGTCTTTACGCCCAAGTCCATGTTGCGCGCCGTCCAGACGCGATCGCCGCTCAGTGAGCTCGAGCACGGCTCGTTCCAGACAGTCCTCGACGATCACGTCGAGGACGTCTCACTCGTCACGCGGCTGGTGCTCGCTTCGGGAAAGATTGCCCACGAGGCGATCGCCCAGCGCAACGCAACGTCAGCGAACCACGTCGCCATTGTTCGCGTCGAGCAGCTCTATCCCTGGCCCAAGGTGGAGATCGAGCGCGTGCTCGCCACCTACCCGAACGTGAGCGAAGTCTTCTGGCTCCAGGAGGAGCCCGAGAACATGGGTTCGTGGCCCTTCGTGCAGCTGCGGATGCATCACGAGATCGGCGGGCTCAGCGTGTCACACGTCGCTCGGGCGGAGTCGGCCAGTCCGGCGACGGGCAGCGGCCTCGTTCACGCCGCAGAGCAGGCGGACCTCCTCGCGCGAGCGCTGCGGTGAGCCCCGCTCGAAGTCCGCGACTGCGCGTGGTGGTGGATGGATCGAACCTCGCGACCGAGGGCCGAGTAACGCCGAGCTTCACGCAGCTTGACGAGGCGGTGAGCGCGTTTCGAGACGAGAATCCCGGCGCGGAGATCATCGTCGTCGCCGACGCCACGTTCGAGCACCGCATGGCCACGGCCGAGCGCAGCCGCTTTACCGACGCCTCCCTCGCGGGCGAAGTCGTGACGCCGCCGGCGGGGGCCATCGGTCGCGGTGACGCCTTCATCTTGAAGATCGCCGACCGCATCGGCGGTGTTGTCTTGAGCAACGATTCGTTCCAAGAGTTCCAGGACGAGTACCCGTGGCTCTTTGAGGTTGGCCGTCTCATCGGAGGAAAGCCCGTGCGGGGGGTGGGCTGGGTCTTCACGCCGCGCCTGCCGGTTCGCAGTCCGAAAGTCACTCGCGCGTCAAAGAAGCTCGCGGTCACCCTCGCCAACGGCGAGAAGCCCACGATTGGCACGACGCTCACTCCCGTGAAGGCGAAGAAGGCACCGGCTAAGAAAAACGCAAAAGCAGAAAAGCCCGTTGAGAAGCACGAAAAGACAGCGGAAAAGTCTGTCGAAAGGGCGGTGGCGAAGGCGACGACGAAGGCCTCGAAGAAGGCAGCGAAGTCCCACGAGGTCCCAAAGAAGGTCGCGAAGAAGGCGGCGAAGGTCACCAAGGCGCCAAAGAAGCCGGTCGCGCCCGCGCCGAGCGCGCCCGTCGCGACGGAACCCGCCGTCGCGCTCAGGCGGGGACGTCAACCGGTGAACCCCGAAGCCAGCTTTGCCCAGTTCAAGAGCACCTACCGGGTCGGCTCGAAGGTGCCTGGCGAGGTGACGGCGTTCACCTCGCACGGTGCGGTCATCAAGGTGTCCTTGAAGGGCGATCTTCACGTCGAGTGCTACGCACCCACGACGTCGCTCGGCTCGCCTCCGCCCGCGCGCGCGAGGGACGTGCTCAAGCGCGGAGACCAACGTATCTTTCGGCTGGTCGACGTCGACAGCGAGCGGCGCATTGCGGAGCTGGCGCTCGCATGAGCGAACTGTCACTCGATCCGAAGGACTGGCTGCCCCACCGGCCCCCGTTCTTGCTTCTCGATTCTCTACTCACTATCGAGCCGGGCGTTCGGGCGAGTGCGCACTGGACGCTGCGGGGCGACGAGTGGTTCTTCCCGGGACACTTTCCCGGGCGCCCGACGACCCCTGGGGTCTTGCTCGTCGAGTCGATCGCCCAGTGCGGGGCCGTCGTGGTGCTGGCCGACGAGCGTTACACGGGGCGCCTTCCGCTCTTTGGCGGCATTGAGCGCGCTCGGTTCCGCCGTCAGGTCGTGCCCGGTGACACGGTGCTCATCGAGTGCGAGATGACCAAGCTCTCCGCGCGAGGTGGCAAGGGGTTCGGTCGAGCGAGCGTCGACGGCGACGTCGCCGCATCGAGCGAGCTCTTCTTCGTGCTGGCGGACGCGACGTGAAGATAGCGACCTGGAACGTCAACTCGCTGACGGCGCGCTGGCCCCGGGTCGAAGAGTGGCTCGCCGCACAGAAACCCGACGTGTTGCTACTCCAAGAGACGAAGCAGACCGACGCGAAGTTTCCCTTCGACGCGCTGACGGCGCTCGGCTACGAATCCGCCCACTACGGCCAGGGCCAGTGGAACGGCGTCGCGATACTCTCGTCGATCGGCCTGGGCGACGTCACGAAGGGATTCGGCGACGGTGACCCCGAAGCCCGAGTGATCGGCGCGACGTGCGGCGACCTGCGTGTCTACTCGTGCTACGTGCCCAACGGCCGAGCGCTCGATCACGATCACTACCGATACAAGCTTCGCTGGCTCGGTTCGCTCGCGGTCCTCCTGAAGAGCCGTGACCCCGCGCGACATGTCGTCGTCGGTGGTGACTTCAACGTCGCGCCGAACGATCTCGACGTCTACGACCCGGCGGCGTTCGTCGGCATGACCCACGTCAGCGAGCCCGAACGTGAGGCGATTCGCGCACTCGAGACGATTGGCCTCGTCGACCTCACGCGGCGCCTGCAGCCCGACGTGCCGAACTACTCGTGGTGGGACTATCGCAACGGCGCCTTTCATCGGGGATGGGGGATGCGCATCGATCTGCTCTTCGTTGATGAAGCGCTCGCCGAGCTCGCCACGGCGAGCTACGTCGATCGTGACGCCCGAAAAGGCGTCAAGCCCTCCGACCACGCGCCGGTCGTCGGGGAGTTCACGCTCTAGGAGAAGCGCTTGGGCAAGACGGCCTCGATGAAGGTCGGCCCGGGTGTTGCGTAGGAGCGATCGAGTGCTGCGACCAACTCATCGGCCGTCGTCGCTCGTTCGCTCGTCACGCCCATCGAATGCGCGAGGTCGGCAAGCTGCAGCGTCGGGTCGTCGATGTCGAGCATGCGCTCGCTCGCGGTTCCACTCGAGCGTGCTCCCACTCGCGTGAGCTCGTAGTTGAGGACGGCGTAGCTTCGATTGGAGAGCCCCACCACGGTGACGTCGAGCCCTTCGCGAGCCATCGTCCAGAGGGCTTGGGAGGTGTACATCATGGACCCGTCCGATTCGAGCGCGAGCACACGCCGGCTCGACGCGACGGCGGCGCCGACCGCGACGGGCAGGCCGTAACCAATGGCACCGCCGGTCAGGGTCATCCACTGATGCTCGGGCGAGAAGCGTGTCGCGCCGGGGAGGTGAACGCCGCTCGTATTGGACTCGTCGGCGACGATGACACCCTCGGGCAACGTAGCCCCGACGGCGGCCGCGAAAGACTGAGTCGTGAGCTCGCCGTGCGGACGTGCGGGCGGCTCGCCGTGCTCGATCTCGAGAGCGGGTGCGTGTAGCGCATCGGCGAGCGCGGCCAGCGCCGCGTACGGGTCCGCCCCGGGCTCGACGAGATCGATGATCTCGGCGGCGTCGGGAGCGAGACGACTCGCGACGTCGGGGTAGGCGAAGAAGCTCGCGGGCTCGCGCGCGCCGAGCAGGATCACCGCTTCGCAGTCCTTCAGCTGGTCGATCGCGAACTCGGGCACGTAGATGAGCCGTTCCGCGTGGGCGACGCTCGCGCCGCGGTCGATGATCGTGGGGAACGTCTCCGTGAGCAAGCGAGACGACGTGGCACTGGCGATGCGGCGGGCCAGTGCGAGCTGCTCTTTCGAGAGCGATCCCCCGAGGACGAGCACTGTCCTTCTCGATTTGAGCACTTTCACCGACAGGGCGAGATCGTCCTCGTTGACGTCGCTAGATGTCGGGCGAGCGGCCCGCGGCCATGTCGTGGGCGCTTCGACCTCGCTCCAGGAGACGTCGGCCGGGAGTACGAGCGTCGCCACGACGCTGGGGGGTCCGTAGCTCGCGGCGATCGCGGCGGCGGCGTCACCAACGAGCGTGTCGACCTTCGTTGTTCGCCGATACCACCCCTCGAGGGCCGAGGCGATCGACTCGATGTTGCTCTGCAGCGGTGCGTCGTAGACCGCGTGGGAAGTTGCGTGGTCGCCCACCACGTTGAGGACCGGGACATGAGCGCGGCGCGCGTTGTGCAGATTGGCCCACCCGTTCGCGAGCCCGGGTCCGAGGTGAAGGAGCGTCGCGGCGGGAGTCCGTGTGACCCGCGCGTAGCCGTCTGCGGCGCCGGTCGCGACACCTTCGAAGAGGCAGAGCACGCCGCGCATCTCGGGCGCGTCATCGAGAGCGGCCACGAAGTGCATTTCCGACGTCCCGGGATTGGCGAAACACACTCGTACGTCGTTGCTGACGAGCGTCGCTAAGAGGGCGTGGGCCCCGTTCATGTTCGGCCCCCTTCGTCGATTACATTGGTCACTCGCTGCGAACTATACCCGTCTCGAGAAATCACCTCGGCGAGCGAGACTCCTGGTCGATCTGCTCGAGGCTCTCAGCGAGTGAGGCGCGAATGGCCGCGAGTCGGGCCTTTCGCTCGTCGCCGCGCAGCGGCGCGTTGCGTGCTTCTATCTCGGCGACGACCGCTTGCACGGGCGCCAAGAAGCGCGAGGGCAGACGGTCGGGATAGCGCGGATCGTTGCGCCCGCGGCTCCACGTGATGAGCAGGGAGTCTTCGGCGCGACTGAGGGCCACGTACGCGAGGCGCTGCTCTTCGGCGAGCTGCTCGGCGGTTGTCGCGTTGTAGTGGGGCAGCTGGCCCTCGGCCCATCCGACGACCGCGACGTGTTGGAACTCGAGACCTTTCGCGCGGTGGATCGTCGAGAGCGCCACGGCGTCGCGGTCGTATTCGTCGAGTCGCCTGGCCGGCAGCTCCGGTGCCATGAGGTCAGACGCCGGTGAGTGCTCGGGTCCCCGCCGCTCGTTCGGGATTCCGGCGGCGTCGAGGTAGCTCGCGATGAGTTCCAGCTGCGCGTTCGTGCGGGCGAGAACGGCCATGGATCTCCACGGGCTACGCGGCTGATGCTTCGCGGCGAGCCACGTCGCGACGTGGCGAGCCTCATCTTCATCGGTGTCGTA
>JBAUSF010000240.1:0-12430 GCA_049581565.1 Acidimicrobiales bacterium | reverse complement strand
GGGTCATGCTGCTCGCGACTGAAGGTTCGGGCGACGTCTATCACATCGCCCGTGGCAATCGTGACAGCCTCTACGACATTCACTATCGCAAGCCAAGCCCACTCGTCCCTAAGAGAGACATCTTCGAAATACCAGGACGACTGAACTATCGGGGCGAAGAACGCACACCGATCGATGTCGCCAGTCTGAAGAGGGTTGCGAGAATCGCAAAGGATCAGGACTTCGGTGCCATTGCAATCTCCTTTCTGTTTAGTTACGTAAATCCCGTGCATGAGTTGAGCGCCGCCCAGATTCTCGCGGAGGAACTCGGTGATGATTTTCCAATACGACTTTCCCATCAAGTCGCGCGCGAGTGGCGCGAATACGAACGGACTTCGTCGACTGTGCTCGACGCCTACATAGCTCCAGGCGTTCGCCGCTATCTCTCGCATCTGAAGAAGAACTTGACTGATCGAAAGGTGTCAGCGACTCTTCACGTGATGCAATCGAACGGTGGCATTATGACCGACGAAGTGGCGAGCCGTCAGTGTTTGCAGACGCTCCTATCCGGACCGGTTGGCGGCACCGTGGGCGGCGCATCACTCGCTCAGGAACTGGGAATGCAAAATCTCATTTGCGTCGACATGGGCGGCACGAGCTTCGACGTGAGCCTCATCGTGGAAGGTGAACCGGACATCGACGTCGAAGCCTCGTTGGAAGGCCTGCCAATCTTGGCCGCGGTCACGAAGATCCACACCATTGGCGCCGGCGGCGGTTCGGTTGCCTTCATCGAAGGAGGCGGTCTGCGGGTTGGTCCTCGCAGTGCCGGAGCTCAGCCCGGACCGGCGTGCTACGGCCGGGGCGGAGTAGAGCCGACGGTAACGGACGCGGACCTTGTTCTGGGTCGTGTTGACCCAAGTTGGTTCGCAGGCGGAACCGTTGATCTTGATGTAGGCCTTGCCGAGATGGCGGTTAAGGGCGTCGCGGATCATCTCGGCCTTGGCGTTCGTGAGCTTGCCGAAGGAATCTCGTCGATCATTGATTCAAAGATGGCTCAGGCAATTCGCACCATCACAGTAGAAAAGGGATTGGAACCCCGCGATTACGCGGTGTTGGCTTACGGCGGTGCCGGACCGGTCCATGCGGCATTCGTGGCCGACGAACTCGGAATCACGACGGTGATCGTTCCGCGCTACCCCGGTGCCTTTTCGGCGTGGGGAATGTTGCACACAGACCTTCGCCAGGACCTGACCGACGCGCTCTTTTCTCGTCTGGACAGTTTTGATCCCAAGGCTCTGATTGAGCGTTTTGAGGCAATGGCTGTGTCCGGTCGTAGCGGCGTCTCCGAGCAAGGGTCGGGAGCCGGAGAGATCACGGTACGTCGAGCGATCGACTTGCGCTACGAGGGCCAGGAGTACACCCTCACAATTCCCATTCCGCAAGACTTAAGCCCGGAGGATCCCAAGTTCGCCGACCTCATGGGCGAACTGTTTCATGAGGCGTATCGCCGAAGGTTTGGCCATAGCAACGAGGGAGCGCCAATTGAGATAGTGACGCTGCGCAGCACTGCCGTGGGCGCTATTGAGCGTCGACCACTGGTTCGTGAGGAAATTCGCCCGCAGCCGGCTACCGGAACCGCTCATTCGATGGTCTTTGACGGGAACGAGATCGAAGCGATCAGCGTCCAGCGCGAGTCGTTGCATGCAGGAGCGTGGCTCGTTGGTCCAGCCCTGGTGCTCGAAGACACGGCGACGACGGTAGTGCCGCCCGGGTGGCGCATGGATGTGGATGGCCTTGGCTGCCTGAGGTTGACTCGACAGAACGGAAGTGAGTAGCACATCGTGGTCAGCAAATGCGAGGTCGAAGTGAGGAATATGCGTATGGCAATCGCAGGAAGTGGGGAGAAATGACAATCACCGATGCAACAACAATTGATCCGGTAACGACTGAGATCATTCGCGGCTCAATGAATGCGGCCGCCGATGAGATGAACGCCACCCTTATTCGTTCGGCCTATACGCCAATTATCTATGAGATGAAGGACTGCGCGGTGTCGTTGCTGGATCGCGAGCACCGAATTCTTGGCCAGTCGTCCGGACTGCCAATTTTTCTGGGAAACCTCGAAGTCGTAACGCGACTGACCGAGGAGTGGTACGGAGCTGGCATCTGGTGTCCGGGGGATGTCTGGATTCTCAATGACTCGTACCTTGCGGGAACGCATCTTCACGACATGACCGTCTACGGGCCGGTCTTCACCAATGACGAGCTGGTCGGGTTCGCGACGTGTCGCGCCCATTGGCTGGATGTCGGCGGTAAAGACGCTGGTTCGCCGACCGACTCTACGAGCATCTACCAAGAAGGCGTTCGTGTGGGCCCGACGAAGGTGGTGAGCGGCGGCAAGATGCCCCCGGACGTCGTGGACTTGTTGACGCGAAACAGTCGGTTTTCGTATCCGGCCCGTGGGGACCTGTTCGCACAGATTTCGTGCGTGCAGAGCGGGCAAGAAAGACTCGCAGAAGTGGTGAACCGATTTGGATATTCCGCGGTTTGCCTCGCGCGCGACGAGATCTTTGCTCAAACGGAGCGCCTGGAGCGCGAGGCCATTGCGGCGATTCCCGATGGAACGTATGAAGCTGAAGGGTGCATTGACAACGATGGAGTCGAGACGAAGCCTCTCTGGGTCCGGGTGCGCGTCGTCATAGATGGCGAGAACATGGCCATCGACCTCACGGGCACGGACGACATGGCGGTAGGTCCAGTCAACTGTGGTGCACCACAGGCGATAAGTGCTGCTCGCGTTGCATACAAACTTCTGGTGAACCCCGAACGACCCGTCGATGGGGGCTGCTTTGAGCCCCTTGACGTCCTCGTCAGGGATGGTTCGCTGCTCGGGGCGATCGAGCCAGCGCCTTGTGAGTGGTACTTCACTCCGCTGGGACTTTTGATCGACCTTGTCGTCAAAGCAGTATCTGAAGTAGTACCGGCTCAGGCGGCCGGCGCAAGTTACGGGGACTCGATGGTGGTGGGCATCGGGGGTCACGACAGCCGAAACGGCGCCGGTGATGAGTTCTTGCTCTACGAGGCCACGGTTGGTGGCTGGGGAGCTTGGGCTGGTGGCGACGGCCAAGACGCTCTCATCAACAATGTCAATGGCTCATTGAAGGACATGTCGATCGAGGTTGTCGAGACGAAGTATCCGCTCTGCATCAGCCGTTACGCGATTCGCCGGGACTCGGGCGGACGCGGCCAGTGGCGGGGCGGTAACGGAGTAGAGCGTGTCTACGAGATTGAATCCGATCAGGCGTCACTCACCTTGTGGTTTGAACGATCAGTCACTCCCGCGTGGGGACTTTTCGGTGGCCTGGACGCAACGCCACCAGAAGTTGAGGTGGTTCGCGGTGGAGAGACGACGGTGCTCCTAAAGACCAACATGATGCCACTGCGTCGAGGAGACCGAGTTACCACCCGAACCGGCGGTGGTGGAGGGTACGGAGATCCTCAGCGTCGAGCGTCCGAGTCGGTTCAATCTGACGTCCTGGACGGGTTTGTGAGTGAAGAACAGATGGAAAAGTGGTACGTCGACTTGGCGTAGGTTCCGCACTCGTCGAGCATGCCCAGATGGAAGAACGGTGGCACTCACAAGATAAACAACGACTTCTTTTGGCGTATAGGGGCTTGCAAAGTTTGCGTGCTCGTTGATTAAGGGGGTAATTAATGAAATTGAAAAGAAAGTCATTGCTCATAGGAGCGGTGTCAATTGCGACGAGTTGCACGATGTTCTTGCCACTAGCGGTGAGTTCGCCAGCATCGGCGGCGAAGGCCAAGACGCCGGTGCCGCACGTCGCGTTCTTCGGATTTGCCAAGGCGAATTCGTTTGCTCAAGCTACGTGGGCCGGCGTCCAAAAAGCCGCCAAGGCAGCTCACGGCACGGCAACGTTCTTCGACCCGGACTTCAGTTCGACGGTCCAGGTTCAGCAGATGCAGGACGCCATCATCACCAAGAAGTACAACGTATTTGTTGTGCAGGCGAACGATGGCACCGCAGTGGTGCCTGAAGTGAAGGCAGCAATCAAGGCTGGCATCGTTGTTGCGGCGGAGTTCACCCAAGTTGGCAGCAACTACTCAGAGGTGTCTCCGCAGGTCAAAGGTGTGATCTCCGTGGTGGAAAACTCTGTGCTCAACGGCACCGATCTTGCCGACATGGCTATTGCGGCCTGTGGCTCGTTGGCGACGTGTCAGGTTGCCTACTTGCAAGGTGATCCCGCCCTTCCTCTCGACGTGGCTAGGACGAATGCAGTAGTGGCGGCGCTGAAGACCGATTCAAACGTCGACCTCGTCGGTACGCCGACCGGTGGCTACGCCGCTGCGACGGGAGAGTCTGTCATGGCGGACTTGCTGACCACGAACCCCAATCTGAATGTGGTGATCGGTTCATCGCAATCAATGGAGGGGGCCACGATCACGTTGCAGAATGACAAGAACACCACAGTTCAGGTAATCGGCAACGGTGGTTCAACCCAAGCCGTCAACTTCATCAAGGCCGGGACCTGGTACGGAACGTTCGGTATTCCTGAAGTGACCGATGGCTACACCGCCACCAAGTACGCAATTGAGAAGCTTGACGGCAAGAAGCCTCCGACTTCAACTAACTCAGCGAATCTTGGCCCAGCTAATGGAGTCTGGACGCGGAGCGTCGTTCTCAGCCAGAGCATCGTTGGTCAGTACTCGGACTGAGCGCGTGGTGTTTTCTCTCTCCAGCAACCCCCCCTCCCTGGGGTTGCTGGAGAGAGAGTATTAACGCTGAAGGAGTGACGTGTTAGAGCTTCAAGGTATTGCAAAGAATTACGGGCTCACGCGAGCACTTAACGACGTGAGTATCACCTTCAGCGCCGGCGAGATACATGCCGTGGTCGGTGAAAATGGAGCAGGCAAGTCGACGCTCATGCGCATCGCCGCCGGATTGACACACGCCGACGAGGGCAGCGTCCTGATGGACGGGGAGCCCATTCGCAGCGCCAGCCCTCATGCTGCGCAGTTGGCAGGGATCGGAATCGCCACCCAGGAGTTGACAGCCGTTCCCGCCCGATCAGTTCTTGAAAACGTGTTCCTGGGTATCCCTCTGGTCGGTATGGGCAGCCTGCGGAAGTCGTCGGTGATGGAGAGGTACGAGGAGATTTGCCGGAGGAGTGGCTTTCGGCTCAACCCCGGTGCGACCGTTCGAACTCTCAACCTCGCGGATCAACAGATTCTCGAGGTCCTGCGGTGTTTAGCTCACGAGCCCAAAGTTCTCATTTTGGATGAACCGACGGCATCGCTCGACGGAGAACAGACCACTCGGCTTCTGGCCCTACTCAGGAGCCTGGCCGACGACGGAGTTGCGGTGATGTTTGTCACTCACCACTTGAACGAGGTGATGCAGGTTAGCGATGTCGTGACGGTCCTACGTGACGGCAATCTGGTGAGCACGAATCGGACGGCGAATGAAGATGAGGTGAGCCTGATTCGAAAAATGGTTGGACGCCCCTTGGGCCAGCTGTACAAACCCAAGAGAGTGCCAGCGAGCGATGCGCCTCTGGTGCTGGTGGCCAATGACATTGCGAGGGGGGATGTTGTTCGTGGCATCAGTCTTGTCGTCAAAGCCGGGGAGATAGTCGGGTTGTCCGGTCTTGTCGGCGCCGGGCGGTCGGAGTTCGCTCGGTGTCTGACGGGCGCAGATGTGTGCGACCGGGGGACCGTAGAAATCGTTGGCGGTGCACCGTTTCGTCCGCGACGACCACGCGAAACGATCGCGGCCGGGCTGGTCATGGTCCCTGAGGACCGGAAGGGACAGGGCCTGATCCTTAAGCGCGCCGTCGATGAGAACCTGGCCCTTGGCAGGCTGAAGGAAGTCGGTCGCGGGGGATTCGTCACCCCCAAGTCGTTGGCCACCCACGCGGAACGTTGGATGGCTCGCGCAGACATCAGGCCGCGAAATTCGACATTGCCGGTCGGCGTGCTGTCGGGCGGGAACCAGCAGAAGGTACTACTTGCCAAGTGGCTTGCGTGCAGGCCGAAAGTCCTAATCGTTGACGAACCAACCAGGGGGGTTGACGTCGGGGCCAAACAGGCAATTCACGAATTGATTCTGGAAGCAGCCGCCACGGGCATTGGGGTCCTGCTGATTTCTTCGGAACTTGAAGAACTCATAGGGCTCGCTCATCGGATTCTGGTCGTACGGAAAGGGAAGATCGCCGGTGAGTTTGAGGGAAGTTTCGATTCGGAAGAGATCATGATGGCGGCCTTTGGGACGACTTCGGAGGGGGTGGCGCAATGAGCAAGCAAATTGACGAGAAGCAGAGCGATGTCGAGTTAGCGCAAGCGACGTTGCTCGTGACAAAGCGAAAGCTCTCCGCACGAGACTACGGAATCATCGTGTTCCTCCTCCTGATTATCGTGGCGCTCGCCGTGTCGTCGCAGCCCTTTCGGTCAGAAGCGAACCTGAGCAACATCGTGAATCAGATGAGCATGGGTGGCATTGCCGCATGTGGCGCGACGCTGACGATCGTCGCTGGTGGTTTCGACCTCTCTCAGGGTTCGGTCTATGCAATCTGCGCCATCGTGGCGGTCATGACAACGAGCACTCTCGGTCCCTTCGGAGCGTTCGCTCTGGCACTCGTCGTCGGTTTGGGGTTGGGTGCGGTGAACGGCACGGTAATCGCCTTCGGCCGAGTGAATAGTTTCATTGCCACACTGGCTACGAGCTACGCCTTTATCGGCCTGGCGACGATCATGACGGCAGGGAATGTTGAACAGTCGGTCGCCCCACACTTCATGGTGATGAACGACGACGTCCTTGGACTCACGGTGGCTTCTTGGGTATTTATTGGTGTCGCGATCCTCACCGGACTGTTGCTCGCGTACACCAGATTCGGTAGAGGGCTGTACGCCATTGGCGGCAATCCGGAAGCTGCGCGACTTTCGGGCATATCCATTCCGTTTTATCGCGTGGTCGTGTTTTCACTCAGCGGCGGCTGCGCAGCCATCGCGGGGATCATCGATGCATCACAGACAGGATCGGCGGACGCGAGCATTGGCTCAACCGTGGCCCTCCTGGCGATCGCTGCGACAGTAATCGGTGGAACCAGCATCATGGGCGGTGAAGGAGCGATCTGGCGAGCTGTTGTTGGAGCTCTCATTATTGAGCTCATCGGCAATGGGTTCATCTTGCTGAACATCAATTCAAACTACGAAAGCGTCGTCTTCGGTGTCTTGATTCTTGTAGCGGTTGCTCTGGACCAGTTGATACGAAGAAGGACCACGTAAAGCGTGAGCGCGTCATAGTTGCGTGGCTTCTTCATAGCCAAGATAATTCGAACCTATTCAAGGAGTATTAGAGATGCCAGAAAGTAAAGCAGTTGAGAGTGTGCTGTTTCTCAAGCCGATTGGAGGAGATCACAGTGCAATTCGGAAGTTTTTCGAGGATGAGCAGATTCTCGAACACGCTGCGCTGAAGCCGGGATTTCTCGGCTCAAAGCTTCATACGCCCGTCAAAGGCGGGGAATACACAATGGTGACGGCGCTGTGGGCGTCAGAGGATGCCTATCGCGGATGGGTTGACGACCCGTGGCGCGCAGAAAATGCGGAACGGCACGTCGGGGTTTTCGAGGCAATGGAATTAACGGGAGGCGGCGGATCACTCTACGAAGTCGCTCTCTCGGTGGAGCCCGGAGCAGAGATTCGCGACTGAAAAGTCATCGCGTGGCAACCAGTTTTTAGGAAAGCACTAATGAAGGTCGATCTCAATTGAGCTATGGCACTGACCCTTCTCTTGATTGCTTGACGGCGGATTCGTGCTTGCTGGCAAGGCAATTGATCCACGACGCCGAGCGGCTCCGGACGCGACATGAACGGACCAGTCGGCGACGCTTCGCCCGTCTCCTTCGGGACCGCGCCGCGATTGAGGTCACCATGACGTTGACGGACGAAGTGATGCGCGTGAGCGCACTCGCTAGCGCGGCGAGGATTCTTCAATCTGCCGCGCAACGTGCTTCAGTGGCGGGGTTCGGAGCAGTCAACGCGGCGGGCCTGCGTCTGGTTGCGCTGTTGTCTCGCGCCGCACCTTCAATAGGGGTCAGGATCACGCACTCGAGGATCCGCGGCCTGTCAAGTGACATCATCCTCGCCGCGGAAGCACCCTCACTTCGTCGGCACCTTGAGTCTCGCGAGAAGAAGGGAATGAGCCTTAATGTCAACGTTCTTGGAGAAGCTGTACTGGGCGAAAGCGAAGCTGACGAGCGGCTAAAGCGAGTTCTTGAAATGATGCATCGCGACGAAGTGACATACGTCTCGGTGAAGCTTTCTGCGATCGTGAGCCAGATTACAACGATCGATCACGAGGGTTCATTGGCGCGGATCTCGGAGAAGCTACGTATCCTTTATCGGGCAGCACAGCGAGACAATGTCTTCGTCAACCTCGACATGGAGGAGTACCGCGACCTGCGTCTCACCGTTGACGGCTTTCGTAGGGTCCTCTCCGAACCTGAATTCATCGTAATATCGGCAGGCATTGTGCTCCAGGGGTATTTGCCAGAATCCCACGCAGCTCTTGAAGAACTGATCGGCTGGGCGAAAGGTCGTTTTGAGTCGAGTGGCGGCCAGATCAAGATTCGACTTGTGAAGGGCGCGAACCTCGCAATGGAACACGCCGAGGCGCAGATTCATGGCTGGACGCCGGCACCGTTTCCATCGAAGGCCGAGGTTGACGCCAGCTATATGCGTCTCATGGATATCAGTTTGAGACCTGATCACGCCGACGCAGTACGCGTCGGCGTGGCGAGCCACAACCTCTTTGACCTTTCGTGGGCACTGGCCGTGGCGCGAGCGCGCGGTGTCCTCGAACAGTTGGATATTGAGATGCTCGAGGGGATGGCCAACGCCGAGGCTCTCGCCATAGTTAAGAGCGGACAACGCGTGCTGCTCTACGCTCCAGTGACCCGTCACGATGACTTTCCTGCGGCAGTTGCGTATCTAGTCCGGCGACTTGATGAGAATACGTCCGACGAGAACTATCTGAAAGCCGCCTTTTACATCGCCCAGGATCCGAACGTCTTCGCTGAGCAGCAACAGAGATTTCTCGACTCGGTCGAGCAGCGCCACAACGTAGTGACCCGGTCTCGTCGGCACTGTGCGGCTTCTGCTCATCGGTCGGGTCACTTCGAAAACGCCGCGGACGGTGATCCCACAAACCCGGCGTACGCGCGGGACGTCGCGAGCAAGCTAGTGCAGGTGCTCGAGCTCCCGGAATGGCAGGTCCCGCTGGTCATAGGTCGTGCTGAGGTGTATAGCGAGCAGATCGAGGAGGGCCGTGATCCGAGCAACGGCGGCGCCGTCTGGTACCGCTATAGCGTCGCGACCAACGAGCAGATTGATGACGCGGTGGTGCACGCGCGGTGCGCATTTACCAACTGGGCTGCTCTCAGCGCTCACATGCGTCACGCGATCCTTCATCGAGCGGCTGAGATAATGGAGGACCATCGAGCTACGACGATCGCTGTCATGGCGCGCGATGCCGGCAAGACGGTGAGTGAAGCTGATCCTGAGGTCAGTGAAGCAATCGACTTCGCTCGCTTCTATTCTTCGGGTCAACAGAACTTCGCCAACTCCTCGCCGCTCGGAGTCGTCCTCGTTGTTCCGCCGTGGAACTTCCCCTACGCCATTCCCGCAGGCGGAGTCTGTGCAGCACTGGCTGCTGGTAACTCGGTTATCTTGAAGCCAGCTCCGGAGACCGTAGCGACAGCGTATGAGCTGGCCAAACACCTCTGGGCGGCAGGCGTGCCTCGCGACGTGCTGCAGTTCGTGCCAACACGCGATGACGACACGGGCCGCCATTTGGTCACTCATGACGGAGTCGACGGGGTGATACTCACGGGTTCGTTCGACACCGCTCGTCTTTTCACCTCGTGGAAGTCCGACATCAACCTGCTCGCCGAGACCAGCGGCAAGAACGCCATCCTCGTTTCGTCCTACGCGGACATCGACCTTGCGGTGAAGGATCTCGTGCAGTCGGCCTTCGGCCACGCTGGCCAAAAGTGCAGCGCGGCGAGCCTTGCGATTGTTGATGCGTCAATCTACGAAAACCCTGCTTTCTTCCGTCAGTTGAAGGACGCCGTGCAGAGTCTGCAGGTCGGGCCGGGCTACGAACTGGCCACGGTCGTGGGCCCGATTATTCGCGGCGCTGAACTCACGCTGGCTCGAGCGCTCGATCACCTTGACCCGGGAGAGTCATGGCTGGTCCAGCCCGAATCGCTTGACGAGGCGAAACTGCAATGGCGCCCGGGCGTCAAGATTGGTGTGAGGCCTGGCTCGTGGAGCCATCAGCACGAGTGGTTCGGCCCGGTCTTAGCCGTAATGCCCGCGCCCGATTTCGCTACCGCACTTCGGTGGCAGAACGACGTACCATTCGGTCTCACCGCAGGTTTGCAATCGCTTGACGAAACAGAGTGTGAATACTGGATCAATCATGTGGAGGCGGGCAACGTCTACCTCAACCGAAGCACTACTGGCGCGGTCGTCAATCGTCAGCCGTTCGGAGGATGGAAGCGGAGCAGTGTGGGACCAACCGCGAAGGCGGGCGGACGCAACTACGTCAACTGCCTACGCCGCTGGCCCGAGGCTGCCGATGTCGATGCGTCGGTCACGGAACTTACGGAGTGGTGGAACAATATCGGCGCCCGGGCCCGCGATGAATCCGGACTCAGTGTCGAAGTCAACATTCAGCGGTACCGACGTTCTTTGGCGCCAATCGCCGTGCGAATCGATGAGTCTGTTAGCACTACCCAACTCAATTATTTGGCGGCGATCGTCACCATCACCGGAGCGCGAATTGAGTTCAGCGCTGGAGCCGATATCGCGAGCCTGATGGACGCGACTCGAGAGAGCGTCGATGAACTGGCTGCACGAAGTGCGAGCTTCGGCAAAGTGCGTTGGCTCAGCGGCGAACCCGCACCAGTTTGCGAATTATTGGAAAACGGAGTGTCGACTGACCGGCGACCTCTTGCCGGATCAGGCGCTATCGAAGGCCCCCGGTGGCTCCTTGAACAGAGCGTGGCGATGACTCGCCATCGCTATGGCAACGTGAACTCAGGGCCCAAGCCGTTGTGCCAAGGTCTCGAAGGACCGTAGGTTCCGCTGACCGCACGGAAGTCTTCACTGTGACAAGATTCGAGTTGAGGGTAGCCGCGGTCACCCTTTGCATCGAAGGTTCGCTCCTAAAGAGTTGGTCGTTTTGATGATGGTAGTTGCACATCTCCGTCGAGCATTGATCTGAAAATGGAGAAAGACACGGCCATCTCACCTTCAAAGTTGGACGCGAAATCAGGTGGTCTACATCTTCTGCAGCGCTCTACTGCTCTTCGGATTATCCTTGTCCTAGGCATTTTTGTCTTAGGATCGCTCGCTGGTTGGTTTATTCATTCTCGCGACTCTGGTGTCCTGCCCGACGCTGCGGACGCAAAGCGGACAGTTGCAGCGGGAAGCCTGGCGGAGCAGAATTTGCGCGCTGAAATCAATCTTGAGCGCGCGCAGTCGACTCTTGCATTGCAGCAAGCCGCATCCGCCGAAGCGAGCAACTCGGATTGGCGACAATTAATCACCCCTGGGGCCAGTCTCTTGGCGGCGGCACTTTCTGCCATCGTTGCGTATTTGGCGATCGTTGTGCCGCTGAATCGGCAGCGAAAGCGTACGGCTGAAGAAGACGTCATTCAGCGGGAAAAAGACAGAACGCAACGATTTGATACCAGTTTCAACGCCGCCGTGATCGCGCTCGGGGACAAGGAAATTGTCGTGCAGGCCGGTGGAGCGGCCGCGTTGCAGAGCCTATTGCAGCACAGTCCCGACGAATTCAAAGATCAGGTCTATCGAGTTGTCCGAGCGAATCTGGATAGTGAGATTGGGCACGCTGGGGCCGTCAAAAGGCTTCTCGTCGTTGGGCTGGGCTCCGCCCTCCAGAAGCTCTCGCCAAAGAGTGAGATGAAGCAAGAGCACAGAGCACATTCGGACGGGCGAGGGTTCGGGTGGGACCTGAAGAGGATGGAGATGGCGGGTGCTGATCTTCGACACGTTGACCTGTCCTCCGCGGATATTGCGTTCAGTAATCTCGAGTATGCAAACCTTGACGGCGCGTGGCTTCGTCGCTGCTGGGGATATCAAGTCAAGCTCGAGGGAGCTTCACTTCGGGACACTGATCTGGAGGAAGCACGCCTTCGAAAGGCAACTGCCCCTAAGGCCTCATTTGATCGGGCCAGGTTGGTGTCGGCACGTCTCGAATGGACCGAGTTGAGCGGAGCGTGCGGATTCCGACAGTTTCCGGCCACCCATTCCGATTGATTCCGGCCAGCCATTCCGATGGTTTTCGGCCACCCCTGGGAGCTAAACACGGCGCTCGCGTGATCTAAAGGGCATCGACAATCCTTCC
>JBAUSF010000239.1:0-2578 GCA_049581565.1 Acidimicrobiales bacterium | reverse complement strand
AACTTCATTCAGGCCGACCCCAACGGGCTCGCCGGCGATGTGTTTGACCTGATGAATCTGGTGAAAGAACGTGTGTACGCGCACGCAGACGTGGAGCTCGTGGCGGAGAACCGCCTGGTTGGATTTGGGGCGAGACCGTGAGTCGCGCAACCGGCGTGCGTTCGCAGCGCCGCGCCGAGCAGGCACCGCCGACGCGTCGGCCTGACGTCGCACCGCGCCGTCCGCTTCGACGGCTCACGAAGTGGCTGCTCGTGACCGGGGTCGTCCTGACGCTGCTCGCGGTCGCGGGCCAGTGGGTACTTCGCCAGCCGTACTTTCGAGTCCAGCACGTGACGTTCGTCGGACTGCATCACGAAGACGCCACGGCCGTGCTTGATACGTCCGGACTCGTTGCCCATCCCTTGATGATTGGAATAAACGACGACTCGATTGAACGGCGCTTGTCAAGCTTTCCGTGGATACGCTCGGTGTCGGTACAGAAGCACTGGCCGAACTCGATCGTGGTCACCGTGCACGAGAACGTCGCCGTGGCGGTCGCCTTCACCGCACAGCACCAGCTCGAGTACGTCGACGCCGATGGCGCCTCGCTCGGGCACGCCCCCGTGCACGCCAATCTTCCGACCCTCCAGTACCTGGAGCCACGTTCGGCCAGCTGGCCGTTCGCACGAGCCGGCCGGGCGGCCGCCACCGTGGCGAGCCAGCTTCCGCCGGCCTTTTCGAGTCAAGTTTCGGTCATCACCGTCGACGCGCACGGTTCGGTGACGCTCAAGATGACGACTCCGGTGACCTTCGTGCTCGGGCCCGCGGTCAACCTTCGCGCGAAGTTCGTCGCGGTCGCGGCGGTCATCGCGCATAGCACGCTGCAGCCCGGTGACGTAGTCGACGTGACCGTACCCGACGAGCTCGCGGTGAGCGCACCGACCAACTCATGAAAACCGCGTCATTTGACCGAAATGTAGGCGCTGACTAGCCTTCAATGACTGTTCGCCACGCCGCCCCCGCGAAGGCGGTAACAATAGAAGAGATAACCAAGGGGAGCCCATGAGTCTCAGTCAGAGCAATTACCACGCCGTTATCAAGGTAATTGGCGTTGGTGGTGGTGGCGCGAACGCTGTTAACCGAATGATCACCTCTGGTTTGAAAAACATCGAATTCATCGCGGCCAACACTGACGCTCAGGCGCTGCTGCTTTCCGAGGCGGACCTCAAGATCGACATCGGACGCCAGCTGACGCGCGGGCTCGGTGCGGGCAGCGACCCCGAGGTCGGCCTCCAGGCCGCCGAAGACCATCGCGCCGAGATTGAAGAGGCGCTGAAGGACACCGACATGGTCTTTATTACGGCCGGTGAGGGTGGGGGAACGGGTACCGGTGCGGCTCCCGTGGTTGCAGAAATTGCCCGTTCGCTCGGGATCTTGACCATTGGCGTGGTGACGCGCCCGTTCGGCTTTGAGGGTAAGCGCCGAGCCACGCAGGCAGAAAAAGGCATTCAGAATCTGCGCGACAAGGTTGATACGTTGATCGTTATCCCCAACGACCGATTGTTGTCGGTGACGGCACCCGACACCTCGATGCTCGACGCGTTCAAGATCGCTGACGACGTCTTGCTCTCGGCGGTGCGAGGTGTGACCGACCTCATTACCGTGCCCGGTCTCATCAACACCGACTTCGCCGACGTCAACACCGTGATGCGAAACGCCGGCACCGCGATCATGGGTGTCGGCAGTTCGACGGGAGAGGGAAGGGCCGTCAACGCGGCGCGCGCGGCGATCACCTCGCCACTTCTCGAGGCGTCGATCGACGGGGCGCGCGGCATCTTGATGAACATCGTGGGCGGCCCGAACGTGACCTTGAACGAAGTGACGCAGGCCGCCGAGATCATTCACTCGGTCGCTCACCCCGACGCGAATATCATCTTTGGCAGCGTCATCGACGACTCGATCGGCGAGGCCGTGCGCGTGACGGTCATCGCGGCGGGCTTTGACGCGAACAGTCCGAAGTCAACGGTCAGTGAGCCGACGATGACGGAGGGTCCGCGCAGTGACATCTTTACGACCACGGGCGACGACTTCTACGACGTCGGTGGCGATGACGACCTTCCCAGCTTCCTCCGCTAGCGAGCTCCTCGACCGTATCGGCACGAATCTCGCCGATATCGAGCGCCGCATCATCAGTTCGGGACGTGATCCCGCGAGCGTCAGAGTGGTCGCCGTCACGAAGACGTTTGGGCCCAACGAGGTGCGCACCGCCTTCGCGCTCGGGCTGCGCGATTTTGGAGAGAACTACGTCGACGAGCTCTGCGACAAGCGGGCGGTGCTCGAGGGCGAGGCGGTCGCCTGGCACTTTATCGGCGCCCTTCAGACGAATAAGATCGCCCGAGTGCTTCGTTGCGCCGACGTGTTGAGCGGCGTGTCGCGAACGCGCGAACTGGAAAGGATCGCCGCACTGAAAGAGGGCGCCACCATCGATGTCCAGGTCGATTTCACTCGCGAGGCCGGGCGAAACGGCGCGTCACCCGGTGAGGTTGAGGGTTTGGTTGACCGTGCTCGAGAGTTGAAGGTGAATGTTCGCGGCCTCATG
>JBAUSF010000238.1:0-1681 GCA_049581565.1 Acidimicrobiales bacterium | reverse complement strand
GCCCGGCATCGATAATGTTCACTCAGGTTCCGATGAAACAGGCTCCGACGGGCAGCCTTACTCTTCGTGGTAAATTCACGAATGAGGGATTTGGATATGCGGGGGATTCGCACTGCGGCGGGATTTGTGTGTGTGGCTGCATTCAGCACATCGCTTTTTGCGCAGACGGGGAACAGCGTTCATATCCGATTGCTCGACGGGAAGACCGGGCTGCCGGTAACGGCCTCAAATTTTCTTGTGCGGATCGACCACCTGGACACTGTGCACAACGAATGGGTGCAGATCCACGATGATGGAACTGTGACGGTGACACTGCCGGATAGCGCGAAGGAACTCTCTGTGAAGGCCACCTACGACATGGGGATGGAGACCTTCATCAATTGCGATGCCGCCAAAGAAAACGATAGGGAACGGGATATCTGGTATCCGGTCCCTGTGATTCTGAAGACCGGGGTGGTAGCTCCCAACGAATGCTCAAAGACAAATTACAAGGCCGCGCCCGGGGAGTTTATCTTTTTTGTGAGAAAACGGGGATGGCGTGACTCACCCGACAATTAGGTGGAATGGGTTGGGCCGGCGGCCAAGCGAATAAGATGGAGTCGTGGCGCTCGAACCAGAATCACCAGCCGCTTTCGACTTCGTGACGCGCGTAGCGCGGACCTACGGGAAACTGATGCAGATTGCAGCCGCCGACCCGGAGAAAGGGTTGGGCGGCAAATTATTTTATGCGGGGGAGTTGGACCCGGAAGGCCGCGCTCTGGTTGTGGCAGCGAACGTTGCGGGCGCCGCCACGCTGGCAGCGACGGCGAATCGCGAAATGCAAAAGCAGGCCCTCAGGGACGGTGTGGCTGATTTTCTCGTCACGACGCTGGACGAGGCGTTGCGCATCCTGAAGAATGAGCTTCGCAAGCGCGGGACGGTCGCGGTGTGTGTGGCTCTTGCGCCGGATGCCGTGGAGCGGGAGATGCAGGAGCGAGGCGTTGCGCCCGATCTGGTTCGGGGCGATGTGTCTGTTGCGCCAGGTCATGTGGCACTTGCGACTCCGGTAAAGGATCAGGCTGAACCCGATCTAACTGCGATCCCTGCTCTTGTTACCTGGTGCGTAGACTCAGCCCTTCCGAAGGAGTTGGCCAGGCTCGACGAGATTGCGGTTCAATGCCTCGATGCGAATGCATCGGCTGCGCGGCGATGGCTGCGGCTGGCCCCGAGGTATCTGGGACGCATGGCGCAAGGGCTGCGCCTGCTCGACTGCGACCGGGAGTTTGCTGCGCGCTTTGTCGAGCGGGTTCGCGAGCATGTGGAGCGGGGAGAGTTTGCGATCGGCTTTGAAATCCGGACGCACTTTCGGGGCTTGCACGATGAGTACCGGTTCGTCCCCGGTGAATCTCACGGCACGAGCTAACCTGCTTCTGCAAGCAGGCTAACTTCCCTGCTCCGTGTCGCCGGCTTGTTCAATTCGCGACCATAAGTCGCGGATGCCCCGGCTGGTTTTTGCCGAGATCGGCAAAATCTCTTCCAAGTCGAGTTCGCGCTTGAGGGCCGCCAGGTTGCGCGTCCGCTCGTTGCCGCTCAACCGGTCAGCTTTCGTCGCGACCACAACGAATGGACGGCCGACGGAGCGCAGCCAGTCGAGTAACTGACGATCGTTCGGCCGGGGAGGAACGTTCGAATCGACCAGGCA
>JBAUSF010000237.1:0-1644 GCA_049581565.1 Acidimicrobiales bacterium | reverse complement strand
CCTTCTCCCCCGTATATGTGTAATCGGAGTAGTAGAACGACCGCCCGTCCGGCTGGATCGGCTTTGCGCCGAGCACGGCGTTGTAGAGCACCTGCTCCATGCTGTCGCCGTAGCGTGGATCGCCGGTAATCCGCATCAAGTACCTCGCGATCTTGAAGTGCGCGTACGCTCCGCACGGCGTCTCAAAGCTCGCATGCATTGTGTTCAGGCTCTCGCCCAGCGCGCCGCTGCCCGGCTTGATGAAGTGCTCGCGCGGACCCCATCCGCCCGTCACGTAGCTCTGCTCCTGCACAAATCCGAACGCATTTGTCGCCGCGCGCAGATATTTCTCATCGCCCATGGCCAGGTACGCCGTTGCCGCCGATCCCAGCGCATTCACATGACTGTAAGCGTGGCGGCCAACAATCGCGTTCTCGCCGCGCGACAGTGGATCGAAGTAGTCGTCATACAAAAATCGCTTCGCCAGATCGTAGTAGCGCTGCTTCCCCGTCCGCTGCCACGCCAGAAACAGATTCTCGGGAATAGTGTAGCTTTCATCGTCTGTTCCGCCCGGCAGGGGCGGATCTTTGTGGGGTATCGCCTTTGGCGGCAGATAAGGCAACGCCGCATCGGTGGCGCGCGCCAGCACATCCAGCGCCGCCGGATGATGCGCGAATTCATGCGCGTCCGTCAGCCCGATCGAGATCTTGTCATAGATGTACGCGGGGAATCGATAGCCCTCGTAAAATTTGCCTGCCTCGTCGAGGGTCGCCGCATATCCGCGAATCATCCCGTCGATCTTGTCGTAGGTCGCCTGGTCGCGTGTTACAGCGTACATCCGCGCCAGCGCCGACATCCATTGCCCATACGGGCAAGCCGGCGCAAATCCAGTGGTCGAGTACCATCCGCCCAGCTCTTCGCCCGGGGCCGGCAGCCCTTCGCGCACGCGGAACGGCCGCAGCAATCCGTCCTCATTTAGGTTCAGCAGCAGTTCGTGGTTCTCTTCAAACTGCCGTTGCGCCGGCCCAGGCGCCAGCTCTACCTGCGCATAATCCACCTGGTTCAGTAGCGTAGTTTTGAACTTCGCCTGTGGCTTCGTCTCCGCCAGCAACGGAGCAGCGCCCCGCGCGCACACACCCACCGTTGCCGCCGCGCCCCATTGCAACATCTCCCGCCGAGTCATTCCGAGTGAACGGTATCTCATGCCTCAAATTCTACCGCCGCCGCTCCTGTCCTCACAGGCCCTGCTGCGCGCTCATCACACCCCGCCCGTATCTTTCCAGACAACCACTGCATCAATAGTAATGTTGCGCCGGTTGACGCGCCGCTCTACCCGCGCTAATCTCGCAATACTGGATTTGGTACACAAGCCCAATCCGCGGTCCCGCAAGGCGGTCCAGAAAATGGACGTTCTTCTGCCTCGCGCTCTTCGGCTCCCAATAAAATCAGCCGTTTGTGTGCAGGCGTCTCGCCGCGTGCGCCGCTGCCATCCTTACCTCCCGGCCTTCGCGTCCACCCTGCCAGTCGCCGATAGCATCTATATGTTCCAGCCGGTTGTCGCTCCTTCGTGCCACTGCCGGTCCACTTTCACCGTAACCCACCGTCCTGGAGGACGTTGAACCCTTTGAAGATCGCTCTGGAAATTACACCTAACCTTGAGCCCCT
>JBAUSF010000236.1:0-11329 GCA_049581565.1 Acidimicrobiales bacterium | reverse complement strand
GTGATCGCCTCGATTCAATCCGCCTCGCTCTTTGTTGCTATACCGATCGCGATCGCGGCGGGTCTCGTCTCGTTCGTCTCTCCGTGCGTGTTGCCGCTCCTCCCCGGGTACGTTGCGTTTCTCACGGGCGCCACCGGACGCATCGAGGGGAGGTCGGGCAGGGGCCGGGCGCTCGTTGGTTCGATCGCCTTCATCATCGGCTTCGCCGTCATCTTCATCAGCTTCGGCGCGCTGTTTGGTGATTTCGGAGCGCGACTGAAGGATCACGAGCGAATCCTGGAAGTGGTCTTTGGGGCCCTGACGATCATGTTCGGCCTCTTCTTTGCGGGACTGTGGCCCTCGTCGTGGCTCAATCGCGAACGTCGCATTCACCACCTGCCTCGAGTCTCGGTGCTCGGCGCGGCGGCGCTCGGCTTCACTTTCGGCCTCGGATGGACGCCGTGTATCGGGCCGACGCTCGGGACGATACTCGGCCTCGCAGCGTCCTCGTCGGGGGCGACCGCGCTACGCGGCTCGGTGCTCGCCTTCTTCTACTGCCTGGGTCTCGGTATTCCGTTCATCGTCGCGGCGCTGGCGACCGAATGGATGGCGACCGCGTCGAAGTGGCTGCGTCGACACGCACGAATAATTGGCCTCGTAGGCGGACTGCTCCTCGTCGCGATCGGTGCGTGCGAAGTGACGGGGTGGTGGCTCACCTTCGTCATCTGGCTCCAAGTGCACCTCCCGTCTACGAGCAGCTTCTAGCAGCCCCGTAGACTGAACCCATGAAACTGCACGAGGATTGGCTCTTTCGCGGTCTGATTCACCAGACGACCGACGAAGGGGTGTTCGAACGCCTTGACGCGGGCGGGGTCGTCGCCTACATCGGCTTTGACCCGACGGCACCGTCGCTGCACCTCGGGCACCTGCTGCCGCTCTGCAATCTGCGCCGGCTCCAGCTCGGCGGCAACGCCCCGATCGCCCTTGCCGGTGGCGGCACCGGCCTCATCGGGGACCCGAGCTTCAAGGACACCGAGCGGCCGCTGCTCACGGTCGATCAGCTAGAAGAAAACGTGGCGGGTATCCGTGAGCAGATGGCTCGATTCCTCGACTTCTCTCCAAGTGCGGGGGTCACCCAAGCGAGGCTCTTGAACAACGCCGACTGGCTGACGACGATCGGGCTCACCGACTTCTTGCGTGACGTGGGCAAGCACTTCACGGTGAACCAGATGATTGCGAAAGAGGCCGTGAGGAGTCGCCTCGATCGCGACGACGTCGGACTCTCGTTTACCGAGTTTTCCTACATGCTGCTGCAGGCGTACGACTTCTTGCGGCTGCACCTCGACCAGGGCTGCACCTTGCAGCTGGGGGGCTCGGACCAGTGGGGCAACATCACGGCGGGCTGTGAGCTCGTGCGCAAGGTCGCCGGTGGTCTGGCGAGCGGGCTCACATCACCGTTGCTGCTGCGTCCGAACGGGCAGAAGTTCGGAAAGTCAGAAGGCGGCGAGCAGGTGTGGCTTGACGCGACGCGCACGTCACCGTTCAAGATGCACCAGTTTCTCTTGAACAGCGAAGACGAGCTCACGCCCTCACTGCTGCGATACTTCACCTTCCTTGACCACGACACCATTCTCGAGCTCGACGAATCGATCAAGACCGCGCCCCAGGAGCGTCGTGCGCAGCGCGCCCTCGCCAATGCCGTGGTCGCAATGGTCCACGGTGACGAGGCCGCCCACCGTGCCGATCGCGCCGGCGAGGCGCTCTTTGGAGAGTCGATTGCAGAGCTCGACGAGGTGACGTTGCTCGAAGTGGTCGCCGACGCGCCGTCGTCTCGGTGGTCTCGCGAGGAGCTCGCACGCGGCGTCGATCCGGTGGACCTGCTCGTAAAGACCGGGCTCGCGTCCTCGAAGGCGGAGGCCCGTCGATTCCTCGAGCAAGGTGGCGTGTACCTCAACAACGCGCGACTGGACCCCGCGTCGTCAGTCTCACTCGCTGATTCGCTGCACGGGCGCTACCTCGTTCTTCGCCGGGGCCGCCGACAGCTCCACCTCGTGGTGGTTTCGTGATTCGATGGTTGGCGGCGATCCTCGCCGCCGGGTTGTTGCTCAGCGCGTGTGGCTCGCAGTCTCTCGATTCCGCCATGAAGTCGTGGGTCTCTCAGAGCAACTACGTCGCGAACAACAGCCAGCTGATCACCGACGCCCAGCACTCGGTCGCCGCGCTTCGCGTGAAGGACGAGTCAAACAAGGATCTGCACACGGTCTGTGCCGTGATGTACCTCGAATCCGACCAGGCGGGGGCGGCGCTGCCGACGCCCGACACTCTCGTTACCAAGCTCCTCGGTGACGCCTACATCAAGCTGAACGCCGGTGCCAACGTGTGCTACGACGCGGGCAGCGATTCCGCCAAGCGAGCCCTCGCCATCTCGGATCTGTCAAAGGGCGTCGGATCGCTCGACGAGGCCTACGCCCGCATCAAGAGCGACACGTCGAGCTCGTCGAGTTAGCGGTCCGATGAGGCGCCCGGCGGCCGAAGGTCGATTTCCAGACGCAAAATACCGTTTTCGAGCGTTGCGGTGGCGTCACCGAGCATCGCGAAATCCTGGAAGTCAATCTTTGCCGCTTCAATGAAGAGCAGCCGTTCGGGTCCCTCGACGGGCGGGACGCTTCGGCGCCGCACGGCGTCGGCTCGCTCACGAAATCGATGGATCATCTCGTTGGGATCAAAGGCTTCACTCACAGTGGCGATGCTAGGGGCTTTGGCGAGAGGTGCAGTTGGTAGTATGGATACTCAGCTCAGGTAATAGAGCTGTGGTCGCCGCCAGGTCGTGGCCCGCGGCCAGTGAGGAGTTGACGTGAAAAAGGGTCGCCACCGCCGATTTGTAGAAGCTCGAGAATTAAAGCGGTCGACAGGCCCGCGTGCGACGACCTGTGCCGAGTGCGGCGCGGCCCCTGACGACGTGCACGCCGAGTGGTGCCTCGCCGAAGAGGACCGCTACGACGAGATTCTTGGCTCGCTACCGCGCACCTCGTTCAACGAAGAGGACCCGCTCGCGGCTGAGGGTTAGCTCTTTTTGCGCAGTACCGGGTGCTCGAGACGAGTCGCCGTGGGTTGGGTCGCGCGCCGGTCAAGGTAGGCGTAGAGCCGGTCGTAGACGGTTTGTCCGATCATCGCTACGAGCTCCTCGCGCATGGAGTCGACGACCCGCGTCTTGCCGACGAAGGCCGACGCCGACTCGGTGCACCACCAGTGGAACTCCGCGCCACCGGGACCCCAGTCACGTCGGTCCCACTGCGAGATACGGGTGATGACGTGACCGTCGTCTTGGACTTCCTCGTCGCGACGAAGCGGTAGCTGCCAGCACACCTCGGGCTTCAAGGGAATGTAGCTCTCACCGTTGTCGATCGCCATCACGTGGAGCGCACAACCGGCGCCTCGATGGAAGTCGGGACGGTTGAGGAAGATGCAGGCGTCTTGGACGATGCGGGTCGTGATCTCCCCGTTCCTCTTTACTTTTGTGGTGCCGGCCTTGCCCTTTGACTTGAACTGCCACTGGTCGTCGGTGAGCCGCTTGGCGGCCCGCTCGACCCGGCGCTGATCCTTCTCGTCGACGAAGTGCGCACCGTAACTGCAGCATCCCTGGACGAGCTCGGGGGCGGCCTCGGTGAGCACGCCCTGACACCCGTTGCCGAAAATGCACGTCCAATTGCTCTCGAGGAAGGTCACGTCGAACATCCAGGTGCGCTCACGCTTGAGGTCTTCGAAACTGACCCACTCGTGGGCATCGCTGGGGAATGTTGTCACGATCAAAACTTAGCGTCCGCTGCGCTGCCCTCAGGTCGCCTCTATGCTTTGTCCATGACTTCGATCGACACTTTCGACGTACTCACCCTCACCGAGGAGGCGAGAAACGTCGTCCTCGACGCACTCCACAATGAGACCCCGAGCGACACGCTGGCGCTCTGGGTTGAGGTAACGGGAACGCGAGGCGCGGGCTACTCCTACGACCTCTACTTTTCCGAACTGAATCTCGCTCCAGAGGACGCGGCCATTGGGCGCGACGGCGACATCACGATCGTCGTGCCGAAGGCGAGTGTCGATCGCTTGCGCGGCAGCCGCCTCGAATTTGCGAACGAGGGGGGCGGCGGGCTCGTGCTCGTGAACCCGAACAGTCCCACCCCCGAAGAGGTAAACCCCGGAGTGCCCGCCGAGATCCTGGCCCACGGCATCGAGGGACCACTCGGGACGGTCGCCGTCGCGGTGCTTGAAGACCAAGTCAATCCGTCGATTGCCCAACACGGTGGCCGTGCGGACCTCGTTGCAATGGACGAAGAGACCCGTACGGCGTACATCAAGTTGTCCGGTGGGTGCCAGGGCTGCGCCATGAGTCGCATGACGTTGTCCCAGGGGATCGAGACGATGCTCCGCGAGGCCATTCCTGAACTGGAAAAGGTGCTCGACGTCACCGACCACGCGTCGGGCGACAATCCCTTTTACACCAATTAGGGAATCACCGTCTCGCGCGAGTGTTCGCGCTTCGTGGCGCCGCCTGCGAACGATGATGACCACCACCTCTACCGGTTGAGTTTCATCTTCGTGGGCATGAGAGATTCCTGAAGCCCGGCAAGGTTGACGCCCCAAACAGGGGCATTCGGGTCGAACAACGTAGAATTGAACAATGTTGCGCTTCCTCACGGCGGGTGAGAGTCACGGTCCATCACTGAGCGTCATCGTCGAGGGCCTCCCGGCGGGCCTTGCGATCAGCGACGAGGAGATGTCCGACGAGCTCGCGCGCCGTCGCCTTGGCTTTGGTCGTGGACCACGAATGCGCTTCGAGCGCGACGTGGTACGCCTCATTGGCGGAGTCCGACACGGAAGGACCCTCGGCTCGCCAGTCGCGGTAGAGATCTTGAACTCTGAATGGCCCAAGTGGGAGCAGGAGATGTCCGCGTCGCCCGGCGCGCCAGCGAAGAAACTGACCGCTCCTCGGCCGGGCCATGCGGACCTCGCGGGCATGCAGAAGTACGGCTTCGACGACGCACGCGACGTGCTCGAGCGCGCGAGCGCACGTGAGACCGCTGCCCGGGTCGTGGCGGGACACCTCGCCAAAGCCCTCCTCGCGACGATCGGCGTGGACGTGTTGAGCCACGTGGTGCGAATCGGCGCAGTGTCGGCGCCCGAGGGGCTTCGCCCGCTCCCCGAAGATCTGGCCCGCATCGACGAGAGTGAAGTGCGCTGTTTCGACGCGAACACTGAGGCTTCGATGATTGCGGAGATCAAGGCTGCGGCCAAAGAGGGCGACTCGCTCGGCGGCATCATCGAGGTCATCGCCTATGGCGTACCCGTTGGGCTCGGCAGCTACGTCCACTGGGACCGCAAGCTCGACGGGCTGCTTGCGGGGGCACTGATGAGCATCCAGGCCGTGAAGGCCGTCGAAATCGGCGACGGAATGAGCCAGGCGAGCCAGCGCGGCAGCGTTGCTCACGACGCGATCGCGCGCGATGAGGAGTTCGCTCGTGGAGGCGGCTACATCCGTCGAAGCGACCACGCGGGGGGCCTCGAAGGCGGAGTCTCATCGGGCGCGCCGATTATCGCGAAGGTGGCGATGAAGCCACTGGCGACCTTGAACCGACCGGTCCTCGAAACGGTCGATGTCGCGACGGGCGAATCCACGATCTCCTTCAAGGAACGTACCGACGTGACCGCCGTGCCGGCCATGGGCGTCGTCAGCGAGGCCATGATGGCCCTCGTGCTCGCGAACGAGACGACGAGAAAGTTTGGTGGTGACTCGGTCGATGAGTTCGTACGCAACTACGACGGCTACGTCGCCAATCTCGGCGCGACAACGTCGGCCGCTCGCGCGGACTAGTTTGTGGCCCGTCTCGTGCTCGTCGGACTACCTGGGGTGGGCAAGACGACTCTCGCGGCGGTCCTCGCGCAGCGGTGGAGTTGTGCCGCGATCGACACCGATGACGTGCTCGCCAACAGTGTCGGCGAGTCGGCGAGCCAGTTCCTTCGCGAACACGGTGAAGCCGAGTTCCGTGTTCGCGAGCTCGATGCCTTGCGTCACGCAGTAGAAGGTGACGCCGTCGTCGCGACGGGCGCCGGTGTGGTGACGACCGAAGCTGCGCGCGAACTGATCGCAAAAGAGGTAGCGATCTGGCTCGACTGTGACGACGAGACACTCACGCTCCGCGTGGGTACGGGCGAGCGGCCGCTGCTCGGCGACGATCACGCGGAGGCGCTGGCTCGACTGCGCGCCGAGCGCACCGCCTGGTACGAGAGCGTGGCTCGCCTTCGGGTCGACGCGTCGGGCACGTCCGACGAGGTCGCCGAGCGCGTGCTCGAAGCTCTCCGGAGCGTGAGCCCGTGAATGTCGGCGTCGAGCTCGGCGAGCGACGTTACGACGTCGTTGTGCGCGACGGCGCGCGCCACGACCTCGCGGCGCTGCTGAGGGACCGCGCTCCTCGAGCCCAGAGCGTCGCGCTGGTGACCTCGGGCTCGCTCGAGACGGCGTCGTGGTTCGACGTCGAGAGTGCTCGAGAGCAGTACATCGTCCGCGTGCCCGATGGTGAATCGGCCAAGACCATGGCGGTCCTTGCGGCTATACTCGAAGAGCTCGCCGAGCTGCGGCTCTCTCGCGACGACGTGGTCGTGGGCATTGGCGGGGGAGCGATCACCGATCTCGCGGGATTCGCGGCCGCCACGTATCTGCGCGGGGTGCCGCTCGTGCAGATACCGACTTCATTGGTCGGACAGGTCGACGCCGCCATCGGGGGTAAGACGGGCGTCAACCTCCGCGCCGGGAAGAATCTGGTCGGCGCGTTCCATCAGCCCCTCGGAGTGCTCTGCGACACCAGCACGCTGGCGACGTTGCCCGATCGCGAACGTCGAAGCGGCCTCGGCGAGGTCGCCAAGTGCTGGCTGCTCGAGGGACGCGGAGTCGATGATCTGAAGACGGCGACGCTTGCGACACTCATCGAGACTGCGGTGGTGCTGAAGGCCGTCGTCGTCGCTCGCGACGAGCGAGAGGGAGCGTCGCGAGTGATCCTCAACTACGGTCACACCCTCGCGCACGCGCTCGAAAAGATCGCCCTCGGTCGTGACCCCGACGAGCTGCGTCACGGCGAGGCCGTTGCGATCGGCCTCGCGTTCGCCGCGAGGCTCGCGCGCGCCCTCGAACGAGTCAGTGACGACGAGGTCGCCTACCACGACGAAGTGCTCGACGTACTCGGCCTCGACGGCAGCTTGCCCTCTTCCTACGAGGTGGACGAGGTGCTCGAGGCGATGACTTTCGACAAGAAGGCGCGCCACGATCTCAGCTTCGTGCTCGCGGGTCCGGGCGGCTACGAGCTCGTCTCGGGCGTCAAGCCTTCGATCGTCGGTACCGTCCTGGAGCGATTCAAGGGGGATCTATGAGTGGTGTGATTCTGCTGTTGTCGGGACCGAACCTGAATCTGCTGGGTACCCGCACGCCGGAGATATACGGGACGACGACCCTCCAAGAACACGTGGACCGATTCCGTGAGCGCGCTCAGGAAGCCGGGTTCGTGGTGAACGACCTGCAGTCGAACTGTGAAGGCGACCTCATCGAGGCGGTGCACGACGCTCGGGGCGCGGCGGACGCCATTGTCGTGAACTTGGGGGCCCTCACGCACACGTCGTGGGCGCTCGCGGACGCCCTGGCTGCGTTTGATGGCGTGAAGGTCGAAGTCCATCTCTCCAACCCCGCCGCCCGTGAGCCTTTTCGCCACGTCAGCACGATTGCGGGTGTCGTCAACGGCTCGATCGCCGGGTTTGGCGACCTGAGCTACGACCTCGCGCTCGAGGCGGTTCGCCGTCTCCTCGCGGGTCGGATCGAGTGACGCGCTCGATTACATAGAATTGAATCCGCACCAATCGCGAAAGGTTTAAGGGCCCATGGCCGCAATCTCCACCTCAGACTTGAAAAATGGCATCACCTTGAAGATCGACGAGGGTCTCTTCACCGTGATTGAGTTCCAGCACGTGAAGCCTGGAAAGGGCGGGGCGTTCGTGCGCACCAAGCTGCGCAACGCGCGCACCGGTGCCGTCATCGAGCGCACCTACCGCTCCGACGAGCGCCTCGAACAGGCGATCATCGACAAGCGTGACACGCAGTACCTCTACCGCGACGGCGACGACTACATCTTCATGGACCAGACGAACTTCGACCAGGTACCGGTTACCTCAAAAAACCTCGGCGACGCCACCAACTTCTTGAAGGAGACGGGAAAGGCCATGCTGATCTCCTACGACGACGAGATCATCGGCGTAGAACTCCCGGCCTCGGTCGAGCTGACGATCACCGACACCGAGCCCGGCGTCCAAGGCGATCGCGTCTCGGGCGCCCGCAAGCCGGCCACGCTCGAGACTGGGTACGTGGTGCAGGTTCCGCTGTTCGTCGGTCCCGGCGAGGCGATCAAGGTCGACACGCGCACCGGCGAGTACATGACCCGAGCGTGAGGTGAGCGAGCTTGGACGAAATCGCCATCAGGCTCGCGAACGGGCGCTCGAGATCTCGTACGAGGCGTCGATTAAGGGTCGTCCGGCAACGGTCATCGTCGTCGAACTCGCAACGCGTCCCGACGACTACGTGCTAGAGCTGCTGAACTCCGCGGAACGGAACGAGTCGAGAGCCAACGAACTCATCAGCGAGTTCTCCATCGACTGGCCGCTTGATAGGATCGCGCTCATCGATCGATTGATCATGACGCTCGCCATTGGCGAGATGCTGATGGAAAGCCCGCCACCACTCGCTGTTATCCTCGATGAAGCCGTCGAGATGGCAAAGGTGTATTCCACCGACGGATCGTCGTCGTTCGTGAACGGCGTGCTGTCGTCGGTCGCCGATCGAGTCCTCGGGTAGCGGGAAGGAGCGCGTATGGGAGGGATGTTTCACAACAACGTCTCTCTGACGAACAACCTGGTGGTTACCGTCTTCCGCCACCACCTCTACGCCACCGCCGTGTACTGGATCATCGGCATCGGACTCGTCCTCTTACTGGGTGCGACGCTGCTGCGTCGGCTCAATCGCTTCAACCTCACGCGCGAGGGTTTGAGCGAGCCGCGCGCGCGGACCTTCCTTCGCATCGCCTTTGGCTGCATCTGGGTGTTCGACGGCATCCTGCAGTTCCAACCCGGCATGCCGCTCGGTCTCGCAAATAACGTGGTCCAGCCGACCGTTGCGGGAGCACCGAGCTGGCTGCGCCCGCTGCAGACCCACGCCATCCATCTCTGGAACGCGCATCCCATCTCACTCGCGACGGGAACCGCGTGGATCCAGGTCGGCATCGGACTCGCCCTGATCGTGTCCAACGCGGGCACCGGTCGAGTCGCGGCGATCGTGGCGGCGGGGTGGGCGGCGCTCATCTGGCTCGTCGGCAATGGCGCGGGCGGCGCGTTCGCGCCCGCCTCGTCCATCTTGTTTGGCTGGCCCGGGGCAACGCTCTTCTACTTTGTCGCGGCCGTATGGATTGCACTACCTCCCGAATACTTCGCGAAGCACTTCTCGAGGTTCGTCTTGCGGTTCGTCGCCCTGATCCTCGCCATCGCAGTCGTGCTGCAGGCCATTCCGTCAGCGGGATTCTGGCACGGCGGGAACGCCAACGCGTTGACGGCCATGTCGCGAACAATGACCGCGACCGACCAGCCGCACGCTCTGGCGTGGATCGTGCTGCACGCCGGCACGCTCGCCGGCACGCTCGGTGGGGGATTCAACGTGATCGTGATCCTCTGGCTCGGCGTTTCGGCGGTCGGTCTCTGGTACGCGAGCGTCAAACAGGTCAACTGGCCAATCGTCGTGCTCGTCGTAGGGTGCGTCTTCTTTTGGATCACGGGTGAAGACGTCGCCATCTTCGGCGGGGTAGGCACGGATATCAACTCGCTCATCCCGCTGGCGGTGCTGGTCTGGTGCGCGCGTCCGGCCCTACGCAATACGCCACCGCTGGCGCGTCGGCTCCCCGAGGAGTTCCGCTCGAGTTCGGGCGCGGTCGTCGCGTCCTTTGCCGCCGGGATGATCATCTTCTCGGTCGTCTCGATGGGCGTTGCGTCAGTATCCGCGGCCGAGCCGACGTTGTTCGTTGCCCAAAACGGTCCCCCCGCGCCGGGCAACAACGCGAAGGCTCCAACTTTTACACTGACCGACCAGTTCGATAAGCCCTTCACGCTCGAGCAGACGAAGGGCTACTACACACTGCTGACGTTCCTCGACCCCGTGTGCTGGACTGACTGCCCGCTGCTCGCGGCCCAGCTGAAGCAAGTCCGCGCGGAGCTGCCCGCCAACGCCAAGATTGACATCGTCGCGGTCGCGTCCAACCCACTGCATCAGACGCTTGCGAACGTGCGCCACTTCATAAAGATTCACTATCTCACCAACGTGAAGAACTTCTATTTCGTAACGGGAACGCCCGCGAAGACCCGTCCGGTCTGGCAGACCTACGGTATTAGCGTGACGAATGAACCCGGCAATATCATGAGCATCCACTCCGACTACATGTTCATCATCAACGGTCACGACCGACTGCAGTGGATCATCCCCGACGACCCGCTGACCGGCGTCGCCGGACAGGAGTCAACCGTGAGCGAGCTCATGTCGCTGCTGCACGGGGCCGGTCTGGACTAGCGATGGCACCCCTCGGCGTTGTAGCCGTTGTGGGGGCCGTGCTCTCGATCGTCGCGTACTCGCGCCGGCCGGCGCGATCGATCCGCGTCAACTGCCAGTTCGTGATTTCGCTGCTGACATTTGCGATCCTGTGGTTCGCGACGTCGTCGGCCTTCGCCGCCGAGGGAATGGTGAGCCTGCCCGATCACATGATCGCGCACATCCTCACGATGTTCATCATTCCAATCGGTGTCGTGTATTCGAGCTTTATTCGCTCGCTGTGGTGGATACTCGAGCCCGACACGCGCCGGCGCGTCCTTCGCTGGTGGTACCTGGAGCGGACATGGCACGCGCCACGGTGGCTGTTCCATGCGATCACGGCGACCGTGGTACTGAACGTCGTCATGATCTCATCGCATCTGCCCTCGGTCTTTGACTACATGATGGCGCGACCCTGGATGATGCAGTGGATCATCGAGCCGGCGTTCTTGTTCAGTGGGCTGTTTTTCTTTCGCTTCATCGTCTCGTCGCCTCCGCGCCAGAATCACGTGCGGCTTCGCTACCAACTGGTGGGTCTCCTCGTCACCATCTTTGAGATGCTCGTACTCGCGATGTCCATGTCGATCTTCACGAAGAGCGCCTGGTACACGGTGATGGTGCCCCATGTGGGCATGTCGGCGATGCCCGGCATGGCGACGACGGCGGCTGTTGCCTTCAGCCAGCAGCGCC
>JBAUSF010000235.1:0-1837 GCA_049581565.1 Acidimicrobiales bacterium | reverse complement strand
AAATCGGCGAATTGCCATTGAATCTACAAGCCAAACTGCTCCGCGTGTTGCAGGAACGCGAATTTCAACGATTAGGCAGCTCGGAAACCATCCATACCGACATACGGCTGCTGGCCGCCACCAATTGCGACCTGATGGAGCGGATTCGTGCCGGCTGCTTCCGCGAAGACCTTTATTACCGTTTGAACGTAGTGCCGATCCAGATGCCGCCATTGCGCCACCGGCCGGCCGATATCCCCTTGCTGGCAGAGTACTTTACGGAAAAGATCTGCCGTCAGGAGGAAATTCCACGGAAAACCATTGTCCCTCAGGCGGTGGCACTTCTGAGTACTTACACCTGGCCCGGCAACGTCCGCCAGCTCGAAAATGCAATCGAAATGGCCGTCGCCCTGAGTGGTGAGCGGCCCATATTGGTCCCGGCGGATTTCTCCTTCCCGTCTCCCGCTCGCGCTCCCACACCTGGCGCTGCCGCGGGGCCGGTGATAGCCGTTCCCGACGATGGCCTGGATTACGAGCAGACCTTGGCCGTGATCGAACGGAGCATCCTGGAGCAGGCCCTGCGGAAAACCGGCGGCAACAAGAAGGCCGCCGCCCAGATGCTCAGACTGAAGCGCACTACATTGGCGGCCAAGGTCCGCACGCTCGACGCTGCCGCGTGCAACTGAACCGCACGGCCGGAGTGTAGGGCCGCCCCCAGACCCCCTGCTACAGGCCGCGGTAATTCGCCAGCTCGATCCCGTGCCGCGCCAGCGCCTCCCGCACATCGTGTGAGACCAGCGCTTCCAATTCACGCTCACGGCTCTCCTTCAATCGCGTGCGCGCCCCGCGCAGTGCCGCGCCGCACCGGCCAGGATGGCACATCAGCTCGGTGGTGCCGGTGGGGACCAGGCCGAGCAGTTCCACCAGTTCGGCGGTGCGGAAGCGGCCGGTAATCTGAAAGCCGGCAAAGTGATCGGTGGTGCGGCAGCCGTGGCTCTCCAGGACACCGTGAAAACGGCGCCGCAACAGGCCCATCGCGTGGCTGGTGAGCCGCTTCAAAAGCGGCACGGAGCCGCTCAGCGCGTGCATTGGAAAATCGAAGGGCCGCCGCACCCAGTGAATACCAAACTCCTGCGCGATGCGAGCCACTGCCTCGAGTACCGGCGGCGCCAGGTGCGTGTGCTTGTGCGTATCCAGGTGGCTGGCCTCGATTCCTTCCGCGGAGATCCGCCGCACCTGCGCCGCCAGTTCCTCGTAAGGCCGGATCTCCCGCCGCGCCAGCGCGCCCAACAGTTGCGTCACGGTGAGCGGAAGCGCTTTGCCGGTCACCAGCGAGCGTCCGCCGATCAACACCAGATGGCAGCCGATATCGAGCGAAGGCGTGGCGAGCGCCAGTCGCACCGCGTCGTCAAAAGCGTCGCCATTTGCCATCAGCGTGGTGGCCGTCAGTATGCCGCCGCGGTGGGCTTCCAGGATGCCGTGATTTACGTCCGGCGTGAAACCGAAGTCGTCGGCGTTCACCACCAGTTGTTTTCGGGGGTTCAAAACAGGGTCAGTCGCAAGGTCAGGAATTTCTTGGGATTGGCGCGCATGTCCTTTGCCAGCGACTGAAACTCCCGGGTGGCGCCGTTGAGCGATTCGTAAAGCTGCGGGTTTACCATGAGCTGACCGAGCGTGCCCTGGCCCGATTGGATCTTGTCCATCGTGGTGCCAAGCTTCGCCAGCAGATCGTCCAGCCTGTGGTAAAACTCGTCATCCTTCACGAATTTTCCCAGTGTACCCTGGCCCGAATTGACCTGCGTTACCAGGCCGCGTATTTCGCCGACGGTCCTCTGCAGCTCGTTGTAAAGCGACTGGT
>JBAUSF010000234.1:0-12034 GCA_049581565.1 Acidimicrobiales bacterium | reverse complement strand
GGCCGCTCAGTGTGCCAAGACGGGCCAGCACCTGTGTCGGGTCGAGCGAGCTGAGGGACGAGAGCGCCACATGGTCGAGCGCGTCGGCCAATCCATCGGGAACGACGCGAAGGTAATCGAGCACGTCGCTCGTGGGCTCGGCGTGCAAGATCGTTGAGAGGAAGACCCCTTCTCGCACGCGCCACTGAGTGACGCCGACCGCCTTTCGCCCATCCACAAAGACCTCGCCCGGACCCTGCCCGGCGAAACACACAAGGCGAAACGCGACCTCGCCCTCGAGAGCGCCCTCGTGCACGCGTACGTCTTTCACGTAAGGGTTCAACGCGTCGGCCCACCACTCACCGACCCGCAGGGAGCTCTCGCGCACGTCGTGGCTCCAGCGATCGTCATCACGAGGGATCCACCAGTCGACCCAGAGGTCGTCGGGGCGGACGAGGACGAGTCCCCCTCCGCCGCGGCGGCGGCGAATCGGCGTGGTGGCAGCCGTCGTCGGGTCGAGCACGTCGACCGATTGATTCCCGCCAAGCACCAACGTCGCACGCCGTGGGTGCACGGCGAACATCGTGGCCTCCTCTAGCTGGCGCAGCGTTGGGTAGTCGTAGAGGTCATGAACGATCACGACGCTCGCGGTAGGTACGGAGCCCACAGCGGATCGGGATCGGGCACATGCCGCCAGCGCCACCAGGGACCGTCGGGCACGCGGGGTTCGAAGTGCATGCGCCAGCCGATCTCTTCGAGAAGACGGTCACCCTTCAACATGTTGTGGCGTCTGCATGCGGCAACCACGTTGGTCCACTCGTGGCGTCCACCGCGCGAACGCGGCACGACATGGTCGATCGTGTCGGCGTGTTCGAGGCAGTAGGCGCAGCGGTAGCTGTCGCGCAGCAGCAGCGAGCGTCGCGTGAGGGGCGGGGTGCGTATCTTGCTCGGCAACTTCACCATGTCGTGGAGTCGCACGATCGCCGGGATCTCGACAACGATGCTCGCAGAGCGGCAGACCTCGGGCTCGTCGGGCATAGCGATCGCTTCGGCCCGTCCGGCCAGCATCAACACGACGGCGCGACGCTCTGAGACGAGCTGCAACGGTTCGAAGGTTGCGTTAAGTAGAAGGACGCGACTCACCAGAAAAAACCTACCGTCCCACTCGCTGTCGGGCGGACCATTTCGCGAACTCCACGACCTCTCGAACACTTGTCGAACCTGACGGTGAGCCCGTCGCCGTCGAGAGACGAAAGCGCCAGTATGCACGATCGGGCAGCGGCAAGAACGGCGCGCGTCGCCACCAGCCCGTCGCTCGCAGTCGCCACAGTGCGGCGACGAGAAGCCGCAGGTGCGTGGGGTGGCGCAGAAGATGTCGCAGCATCGCTTTCGCATCGAGGCCGTTCACGGCGCACCCCGCCACGCAACAACCGCTGCTCCGAGAATGGGACCGTCCCCGCCGAGATGGGATCGACGTATATCGACCTCGTGCGAGTACGAGAGCATCGCGACGGTGCGCGCCGCCTTGGTCGCCTCGTGGAAGAACTCGTCGCCGTAGCCGAGGGCCACCGATCCCGCCACGTAGCAGTGACGAAAGTCGAGCACCGAGGCAAGGGAGCCAACCGCGCGCCCGACTAGCTGTCCGGTGCGCTGTCGCGTTGCCTGATCTGCTTCACTCGCCGGTCGGCCCGTGCGTTCTTCGATCGCGCGGCCCGACACTTCTGCTTCGAGACATCCGTATGCACCGCATGCGCACAGCGCTCCATCGGGTACTACGTTCAGGTGGCCCACGTGACCCGAGTTACCTGTTTCACCGTCGAGGAGCCGTCCGTCGAGGACGATGCCGCCACCGACTCCGGTCGAGACAACCATCGAGAGATACGACGACGACTCGCGAGCTGCACCAAACACTCCTTCAGCGAGTGCGAGGGCGCGCGCGTCACCGTCTATGTAGACGTCAAGTTCGAGTGCGTCACGCAATGAGGAGCGAAGAGGAAAGTCGCGCCACGAGGCGATGTTGAGAGGAGAGACCGTCTCGCCGCCTCGCGACATCGGTCCCGCGCTTCCCACGCCGACGGCTTCGACCGTGGCATCGCCGCGCACCTCGCGCGCGAGCCGCACGATGTCCTCGAACAAGGTCGCCAGACTCTGCGCTACGTTCAGTCGACCTCGTGCGACGATCGATCCGTCTGGCAGAACCACGCCAACGTCAACCTTCGAGGCGCCTATATCAATCGCGAGACACGGAGACGTCCTGAGGGCGTCTCCGACGCCCCTCATTCGCTTTTATGACGGTGACGCGACAACCAGTCGCGAAGCGAACTGGTACGGGGACCAAAGTTCGCGTGGGAGTCGTCGCCCTGGCCACGGGTAATGTCCTGCCAGGACGCTCGCCCCAAGAGCCGAGCGTTTCGCTCGACCACTACTGCGGAAACGAACATCATTGCTACGCCAACGAGTCCGATGATGACCGAGTGGGAAAAAAAGAGAATAAGAATAGCGAGTCCCGCGATAAACCCGGCGACCCCCCAGCGAACACGCCGACCGCTGTGGGAGTAGATATTGGTTTCGCGGACGTTCTTCGCAAAGCGCGGGTCCTGCTTCGACAGGGACTCCTCGAGTTCGGCCAGGATTCGCTGCTCATGCTCTGACAGGGGCATCGCGACTCCTTCCGTCACTCCCATCCGTACTTTACCTTTCTCCACGTAATATTCGCACGTCGTGGCCGCGGATGCCCGGCCAGGGCCTAAGAATTTTGGGAGGAGACATGTGGGTGAGCCGGTACTCAGAATTGCGACCATCTGCACCGGCAACATCTGCCGTTCGCCAATGGCCGAGGTCGTCTTAAAACACCTCATCGCCGACGACCCGTCACTTCGAGGTCGAGTCGAAGTCACCAGCGCCGGCGTCGCCAACTGGCACATCGGTGACGCGATGGACTCGCGCGCCCGGCGCGCCCTCGACCGTGCGGGCTACCTCGTAGACGGCACCCCGGGAGCGTTCGCGAGCCCCGCGTACCTCGACGCACAAGATCTCGTCACCGTCATGACACGTGAGCACCTTCACGAGGTGACCGAACGACTCTCGAGCGAAACCACCGAAGTCGTGCTCTGGCGACACCTCATCGACCCGAATTCCGATCTCGACGTCGCCGATCCGTACTACGGCGACGACGCCGAGTTCGATCAATGCCTCGCCTTGCTGAGCGCGGGGGGTCGGCGTCTGACCTCAATGCTGCGAACTCGTCTGAGTGACGACCCGAAGAGTGCTCGAAGCTGACCGCTCCTCTTCCTCACGTCTGTCGGCCAACCTGGACGATTCTTCCGCCTGGCCGCAACGACTGACTAGGTTTGTGCGATGAGGAAATCATGCGCACGCGCCTAACCGACCTGCTCGGCGTGGAACACCCGGTGATGCTGGCCGGGATGGGAGGCGTCTCCTACAGCGCGCTCACCGCGGCAGTCTCAAACGCGGGGGGTTACGGCTGTCTCGGGGCTTCGACGATGTCGAAGAGCCAACTCGTCGAGGAGATTGCCACGACGAGGGAGCTCACGGCAAAGCCGTTTGGCGTCGACCTGCTGACGGCGTTTCCCGAGACGCTCGTCGACAATGTCGAAGTGCTCATCGAAGGCGGCGCCAGCACGTTCGTCGCCGGACTCGGCGTGCCACGTCACGTCATCGATCTGTGTCACGATCACGGCGTCCTCGTCATCTCGATGTGTGGCAAGGTCGAGCACGCCCGGCGCGCGCTCGAGGCCGGCTGTGATGTGGTCGTCGCCCAGGGAACCGAAGCGGGCGGCCATACCGGCACCGTTGCCACGTTCCCTCTCGTGCCACTGATCGTTGACGCCGTCGATGGAGCGATCCCCGTCGTGGCGGCGGGGGGGATCTTCGACGGGCGCGGTCTCGCCGCGGCACTCGCGCTCGGAGCTGACGGCGTTTGGATAGGCACACGCTTCATTGCGACGCCCGAAGCGAGAGCACTCCCTGGCTTTCGCGAACGAATCATCGAGGCACACGAAGATGAGACCGTGATCTCGCGCGCCTACAGCGGCAAGACAATGAGGGTCATCAAGAACGACACCACCGAGAAGTACGAACTCAATCCGTCACTGCTGAAGAAGTTTCCCGAACAGCTCACTGTCTCGGTCCGAGAAGGAACATTCCACTTGGGCGGCGACGAAATGACTGCCGGAGTTGACCCGCGCCGCGAGGGGTACCCCGCGGGTCAAGCGGTCGGGGCGATCACCGAAGTGGTTCCCGCGGGCGAGCTCGTTGCTCGAATAGTTCAACAGGCCGAGTCAATCCTCGCCCAGCTCGCCAACGCCTCATCGTCAACTCTTCGTTAGAGCCAGCGACGCGAGCCGCGATCGGCTCATGTTCGTTGCGGTTTCTCGCAACGTCGGCCGCGGTCGATAGATTCTTCAAAGGCATCCCATGATCACCGTCGAACATCTCACGAAGCGGTACCAGAGCACGATCGCCATCGACGACCTCGACTTCGAGGTACGACCGGGAGTAGTAACTGGATTTCTTGGGCCAAACGGGTCGGGCAAGTCAACGACCATGCGCGTCATCCTCGGGCTCGACCATCCAACGAAGGGGCGCGCACTCGTTAATGGCAAGCCCTACGAGGAGTTGCGCGATCCAATGCATGAAGTGGGTGCACTGCTCGACGCGAAGGCCATCCATCCGGGCCGCACGGCCCGTAACCACCTTCGCGCGCTCGCGGCCTCCAACCGCATCCCCTTCGCTCGCGTTGATGAGGTGCTCGAATTCACCGGCATCGCGTCGGTCGCCACTAAGAAGGTCGGCAGTTACTCCCTCGGCATGAGCCAGCGGCTCGGCATCGCCGGCGCACTGCTCGGCGACCCGGCGATCCTTCTCTTCGACGAACCCGTCAACGGACTCGACCCCGAGGGGATCCGCTGGATCCGTGACTTCTTTCGGTCGCTCGCCAATGAGGGCCGTACGGTGTTCGTCTCCTCGCACCTCATGAGTGAGATGGCCGTGAGCGCCGACCAGATCATTGTCATCGGGCGAGGCAAGTTCATCACCCAGGGCTCCGTCGACTCACTGACGGCGTCGGCTAAAGGATCAGTCTTCGTTCGCGCATCGGATCGCACGCAACTGGAGCGCGCCCTCACCGACCATCACGGTACGGTCACCGACGTGAACGACGACGGCCTGAGCGTCGCCAACCTGACCGCTGAAGAGGTGGGAAGGATCGCCTTTGACGCGGGAATCGTTCTCTACGAGCTCACCCCGCAGCGCGCGTCACTCGAAGACGTCTTCATGGATCTCACGTCAGACGCCGTCGAATACGGATCGTCGGGGGTCCGCCGTGAGTCCTAACGTGTCGCCTGCCTCAATCATTCGTTCCGAGTGGATCAAGTTCCGCAGTGTTCGCAGCTCGGTCATGGGCGTCGCGATCACCTTCGTGCTCACCTTGGGTCTGAGCGCCCTCGTTACCTCGCTGCTGCGTGGCCATTGGGCTACGGCCAGCGCCGCGCGACGCCTGACGTTCGATCCCGTCTCCACGAGTCTGGTTGGCATCATCTTCGCTCAGTTCGCGATCGGGGTGATTGGCGCCCTCTTCATCACGAGCGAGTACTCCTCGGGCTCGGTCCGCACCACCCTCACCGCCGTTCCCCATCGCATCGAACTCGTGCTCGGCAAGCTCGCCGTGCTACTCGCATCAATGTTTGTCGTGAGTGAGATTGCGTGCTTCGCAGCGTTCCTGCTCGGCCAGTCCATCTTCTCCGGCGTCGTGCCCACGGCATCGCTCTCGAACGGCAACACCCTGCGCGCGGTGATCCTCGCCGGGGTTTATCTCACGTTGCTCGCCGCTCTCGCGTACGGACTCGGACTGATCTTGCGTCAAAGCGCCGCGACGATCAGCGTCTTCGTCTCGCTGCTGTTGGTGGTGCCGCTCATCTTCGCCTTCCTGCCCCAGAGCTGGCAGAACGACGGAACGAAATTCCTCCCTTCCGAGCTCGGCCACGCCATGACCGCAGCGAGCGGAGTCAGCAACGATTTCGGTCCCTGGACCTCGCTCTTGCTCATGGTCGTGTACGTCATCGCGATTACGGGCGTTGGAACCACCTTGTTCGTCCGCCGAGACGCCTGACGCGTTGTCCGACCACCCCTAGGGTGAGCGCATGGAACTTCGAGACGCCTTGCGCACGACCGGCGCTATTCGCCAGTTCACCGACGAGCCTGTAGACGATCAACTTCTCTTCGGGGTGCTCGACGACGCGCGCTTTGCCCCATCTGGGGGGAATCGGCAGGCCTGGCGCGTCATCGTGGTGCGAGATGCCATCAAGCGTCGTGCGCTCGCGGCCGCCTACCTTGACGCCTGGCACGACTACGTCGCCTCGCTCCTTGCGGGTGTCATCCCCTTCTCACCGCTCGCGAGCGGTGACGATCGTCGCGCGGTAGCCGCTCAGCGAGAGGCCGCTCAAGCTCGCTCGACTCCAAATGGTTTCGCCGAGACGCTCGACCGCGCACCGGCCCTGCTCGTCGTGATCGCCGACCTCGGCGCCTTCGCTGCCACCGACCGGGACCTCGATCGATACAACCTCGTCGGGGGTGCTTCGGTGTACCCGTTCGTCTGGAGCATCCTGCTCGCGGCCCACGATCGCGGACTCGGCGGGGTCATGACGACGGTCGCGACCGCGAACGAGCCGCAACTGCGCGAGCTTTTTTCGCTCCCTTCGCACTTCGCCGTCGCCGCCGTCGTCGTCCTCGGCCACGTCGAGCACCGCGCGTCGAGGTTGCGGCGGCGCGAGGTATCGGAGTTCACCGTCGTCGACGAGTTTTCGGGTCCCGCCTTTCGCCCCGAGGGCCGTTAGACGAGAACGAGCTCTTCGCTCACCTGCTCGCTCGGCATCCGTCGCAGCACCGTCACCGCGGCCGCGAGCGCCACCGCAGCGGCGACAAAGCATCCGTGAAGCAACCCGCTCATGAAGGCATTGGTGACTTTCTCCTCGAGCTCGGGACGCAGCACGCCGGGAAAGTGTGCGACCGTTGCCTGGGCGGCGGGCGTTGAACTGGTCGCCAGGCGTAGCTCGGCGCCCGTCATGCCGTGGCCGACGTACGGGTTGAGAGCCGCTCGCACTCCGGGACCAAAGAGCGACGAGAAGACGGAACCGACTACCGCGACCCCAAGGGTGCCGGCAAGCTCTCGTGTCGTCTCGTTGACGGCGGCCCCTGCTCCCACCTGGTCGGGACCGAGGGTTCCCATCAGCGACGCCGTCGAGGGTGCGTTCACGAGCGAGAAGCCAAAGGCGAGCAGCATCATCACGCCGATGACTGGACCCACGTAGGCGGCGTGCGCGCTCACCGTCCCGCCCCACACCAGTGCGAACCCCGCGATCGCGAGACCGGCGGCGACGACGTTGCGCGTTCCCCACTTGAGCGCGAGCATCGCGCCGATCGGGGTGACCACCATGACAACGGCGGCAAAGGGAAGGGTGTGCACGCCCGCCGAGAGCGGCGAATACCCACGAATGAGCTGAAGGTACTGAGTGATGAGAAAGATGAACCCAAACAGAGCGAAGTAGTTGACAGCCGTCGCCCCCGCGCCCGCCGAGAACGTTCGATTAGAGAAGACCCGTACGTCAACGAGTGGTCCGTCGCGACGAAGCTCGTACCGAATGAACGTGCCGATGACGACCGCGCTCGCCGCAAAGAGACCGAGTATCGACGCACTTCTCCAGCCCCACGAAGGTCCCTGAATCGTCGCGAGCGTGAGGAGGGTCACACCCGACGTACCGAGCAGCAGTCCCCCGATGTCGATTCGGTTGCGTTGAGGGCTCTTCGACTCCGGCACCACGTAGGCCGACGCGATGAGCGCCACGATAACGAGCGGCACGTTGATCAAGAAGATTGACCCGTACCAGAAGTGCACGAGGAGCGCACCACCGACGACGGGGCCGATCGCGATCGCGACACCGCTCGCCGCACCCCACACGCCAAAGGCCTTCGTGCGCTCGGCGTCATTGTCGAATGCGGTGGTGAGCGTCGAGAGCGTCGCGGGAAAGATGAACGCGGCGGACGCGCCCATGAGGGCTCGAGCCGCGAGCAGCGTGGTCACATCGTGGGAGAATCCGGCGAGGAGCGAAAAGCACCCAAAGGCGCCGAGGGCAACCTGCATGACTCGCTTTCGCCCCAGGCGATCAGAGAGCCCCCCTCCGGCGAGCAGGAGTCCCGCAAAGGGCAGGGAGTACGCGTCGACAACCCACTGCAGTGAGGAATTTGACGCGTGCAGGGTTCGCGAAATCACCGGCAGCGCTACGTTCACGATGGTGTTGTCGATGACAACGATGAGCACGACAAGACAGAGCACCCCGAGGATCCACCAGCGCCGGTCATGAAGAGAAGTGGGCATCATGATCTCCTGTAGAACAATGTTCCATAACTGTAGAACAGCGTTCTATACTTGTCAAGTGATGGCCAAACTGTTACGAACCCCTTCACCGCAGATCGGACCGGGCGTGCTGCGCGCCGCCCTCGAGATCCTGGACACTGAAGGTCCAGATGGCGTCACCGTGCGCGCCATCGCCGAGCGCGCCGGGGTCGCCCCCATGGCGATCTACAACCACTTCGACGGCATCAACGGCGTGCTCGAAGCCTTGTGGATCCAGGGATTCGAGCTGCTGCACGACGCGGTCTACGTCACCACCGACGACCCCGTGGCCGATCTCATGACCGCGGGCCTCGGCTACCGGGTGTTCGCACTCGCGAACCCCGGGCTCTACACCGTCATGTTCCTGCACCGTTTCCGCAACTTTGAACCCGCCCCGGAATCAGTCCATATCGCCACGCGTGCATATCAGGCCCTGGTCGATAACGTCGAGCGCTGCCAGTCGCGCGGCCTCTTTTCCCGTGCGAGCGCGAGCGACGCGGCCCAAGTGATTTGGTCTGGATGCCACGGCTTCGTCTCGCTCGAACTGCTCGGCATCAACTTCAGCGTCGAGCGAGATAGGACGTACAACTTCTTGCTCGAGACCCTACGAGACGGGCTGCGCTAGACGCTCGGCATTGGGCCAGCGCCCTCGTCGATCGGACGTCAAGAGCATGTCAGTCAGATCGTGGCGAAGGTGAGCCTGGCGCCAGAGGAGCTGCTCTTTTGTCGCCAGCAGCTCGCGTTCGAGGTCCGTGCACTCGGTACGCCAGGTGGGGTCGAGCGCCAGATCGAAGCACTTCGTCGAACCATCGCCGAACTGCACGAACGCGAGGTCCTCGCCCACCGAGACGGCGAGGTTACGTCGCGCCAGCGTCTCCTTTGCGGGCGCAGATCCGTAGGGGCCAAGAAGCATGTAGCGACTGTCCCACTCGTAGTGCGCCCACACGCGCCATGGAGTCGTGTCGCCGCGCAGCAATGGGGCAAGAGACTCACCGTCGCACTGGACGGGCTGCTCGACGCCGAGGGCGTCGGCGAGCGTGGGCAGCAGGTCCACGTTCTCACTGAACTTCGAGATCGATGCCGGACCCTTCGATCGCGGATCCCTCCAGATGCCGATGATGTGGTAGCTCTGGGGAAAGAAGCCCAACTTCTCGAGCAACCCATGGTCGCCAAGCTGCTCGCCGTGGTCGGCCGTCACGACGACGAGCGTGTCGCTCCACTCCCCTCGCTCTTCGAGCGCAGCGACCACGCGGCCGAGCTGTGCGTCAACCTCGCTGATCATGCCGTAGTACTGAGCCCTAAGGTGCCGCATCGCGGCCTCGTCGGTCGGAGCGGAGACCGGTTCCCAACCGAGGGCAGCTTCGTGGAGGGGATGGCGATCAGCACTTTCAACCGGAGCCAACGGCAGCTCCACGTCGGCGGGGTCGTACATCGTTGAATAGCGGCCCGCGGCGGCGTAAGGCGGGTGCGGGCGCAGGTAGCTGAGGTGCGCGAACCATCCGGACTCTTGGTGGTCCAGCCACTCGAGGAACCGTGTCGTCAAGAAGCCGCTGAGCGAGTGCTCGGCGGGCCGCTCGGGCTCCCCACGCAAGAGCGGTCGCCAACCGGCCGCCACGTCGTAGCCCATTTCGCGCAAGTACTGCACCCAGCCGGCCTGGCTCTCGGGCAAATAGAGACCGACCGAGAAACCGGGGAGAATGCCGTCGTAGTAGTTGAGGCGCGGATCGTCTGAACCGTTCGCCGACGCTGGATCGAGGCCCTGGTCGGTGTAGCCAAAGAGCGTCGGGTCGTACCCGGCACGCCGGGCAACGAAGGCGAGATTGTCGAACCCCTTGGTGAGCGGCGTGCCGTTGGCGACGACGCGATTGTTCATCTGGTACATCCCCGTATAGAGGGCCGCACGCCCCGGTGAACACGGCGCCGCCTGGGAGAAGTGGCGCTCGAGGCGGACGCCTTCACTCGCGACGCGGTCGAGCGTAGGGGTCTCCACCAGTGGATGCCCCGCGGCGCCGTAGGAGTCACCTCGAAACTGGTCGAGTGTGACAAAGAGCACGTTCACAGCGACGCGGCCTCCACGAGTCGTTGCAGATGATCTGCGAGATCGTCCAAGATCACGAGCGCCTCGGGCACGACCCCGCCCATCTCGAGGAATCCGTGCACCATGCCGTGCGCTTCCAGCAGCTCGACGGGCACGTTGAAGTGTTCGAGCAACCCGGCGTAGGCAATTCCTTCGTCACGCAGGGGATCGCACTCGGCCACCACCACGATCGCCGGTGCGACGCGCGCAAGGTCGTTGCAGAGCAGCGGAGTCACGCGCGGGTCGGTGTGGTCCGTGAACCCGCCCAAGTACTGCTCGTAGTCAAAGCGCAGCGAATCGATGTCTAAGAGGAAACCCTTCCCGTAGCGGTGCGCCGACTCGGTCAGGAGTTCGGGACCGAGCGTCGGATAGATGAGCACCTGTGCCGCGATTCCGAACCCGTCGTCGCGCAGCTGCGTCGCGGCCACGGTTGCCAGATTCGCACCGGCGGAGTCGCCCATGAGGATGAGCCGAGCCCCCTCGTCGCCAAAGTCCTTGCGGTGCGCGGCCACGTAGCGAATGGCGTCGATCGCGTCGTTGAGGCCGGCCGGAAACGGGTGCTCCGGGGCGAGGCGGTAGTCGAGGGCAAGGATCGGAGTACGCGTGTCGGAGGCAAGGCGACGACAGAGCCAGTCGTGGGTCTCGAGGTCGCCCATGACGAAGCATCCTCCGTGGAGGTAGATCACGAGGGCCCTCGTCTCGACACCTTCGCGCTGATAGAGCCGCGCTCCAATTGAGTGATCGCCCAACTCGAGGGTGAAGTCGCGAGTACTGACTCCCACCGGGTCCTCTCCGCGCATCGACGCCGCTTCCACTCGGAAGGCCCGTCGACGCTCGTCGTTGCTCACCGTCGACGGGGGCGGCTCGGGGTTCTCTCTCGCACGTTGGAGAAATGGCTCAAACTCTGGATGGACCACGGACACCTCCCGGCCCAACTCTAGGCAACGCGAGCGCTCGTACCGTGCAGCGCCTCTTCAACGGTGCGTTTCGAATGTGCCCAGAGCAAGTCGGGCGTGCTAGAGCGGACACATGAACGTGTTGAAGTTCACGACCACGTGCGCGCCCGCCGTGAGGTTGACCCAGCGGACGTGGTGTTGATACGACGAGACGGCCTCGTAGCGGCCCGGCAGCGCGCTGAACCTGTACGTGCCGGTCCAGGGCAGCGTCAACGGCAGCGCGACATGCTCGCTTTCGTAGACCCTCCCCCCGCGGAAGAGGGTCACCGTGAGGGGCTGTGGTTTCGGCTCGGGTGCGGGAGGCGACTCAACGACCGGACCCGGAGCACACTCCATGACCGTTCCCGTCATGACGGCGCGGGTGGAGCTTTGAGCGCCCGCCACCGAACCGAGTGCCATGGTCATCACAAGGATTGAGGCGGCGAGCGAAATCGCGGAGTATTTCTTGGTCGTGGCTCCTCCTCTCGCGTACTGTCGCAACGCGCGAGGTCCCTACAGTGAATGTACGTCCAGAAGTCGGATTTTGGTCAGCAACGAGGGAGAGGCGGCGTCGACTGCACGCTCGGTATCGAGGAAAACAAGATCAGCTACCGCGCTGGTTAGCTTCTCATC
>JBAUSF010000233.1:0-2035 GCA_049581565.1 Acidimicrobiales bacterium | reverse complement strand
TCATACAGCTTCTCCTCAAGCACAGTCAGCGAGCGCTCCAATTCTTCCAGGTTCACATTCGCCGCCTTCTCACCGCCGGCTCCATTCACGTGGGCTGCCAGATCTCGCAGACGAATCGCAGTCGCCTGGCACGCCTCAGGCGCAACCTCAGCCGCATCCAATGCCTCGGCCGCAGCCGTCAGATGCGCGGCAACGCGCTCGTGCTCAAATCCCGATTCACCATCTATCGCCGCTCCCGTCGCGGACCCCGTTGACGCCTCATTCATCTCCACGGCAGCCTGCATCACTGCCTGCGCGCACCACGCCAGGCCGTTGATGCGCCGCATCCGAGCCCGCTTTTGCCGCGACTCGTACTTGTCAAAAGCCGCATCGATGCCGCGCAGCGCTGCCTCCAGCGGGATTCCCCCCTCGCGCCAGGTCTCAATCAGCGCCCAATCCAGAGTCGAGAGCAGCAGTACCGACCCCCGCCGCTGCTGGAAGCGCTCCTCGATCTCGGTAAAATAATTAAAGTAGTTCTGCACCTATTCATCTTAAATTCGATAGAGGGAGAACAACGATGGCAACCATTGGATTTGTCGGGCTCGGCATCATGGGACGCCCCATGCTCAGGAATCTTCTCAAAGCCGGTCATTCGGTCGTCGCCTACGGCCGCACTCCGGCGAAACTCGACGCCGCTGTCGCCGATGGCGCCCAACCTGCCGCGTCCAACGCCGACGTAGGCGCGCGCGCCTCCATCATCATCACCATGCTGCCCGATGGCCCTGAAGTCGAAGAAGTTGTGCTCGGACCGAGCGGAATTCTCTCCGGCTCCAATCCCGGCTCGCTCATTATCGACATGAGCTCCATCAGCCCGCTGGTCTCGCAGAAGATCGGCGCAACCTGCGCAGCCAAAGGCGTCGATTTCCTCGACGCGCCTGTCAGCGGCGGCGAGCCCAAAGCCGTCGACGGCACCCTCGCCATCATGGTCGGCGGCAGCGACGCTGCCTTCGCGAAGGCGGAACCGGTGCTCAAATGCATGGGCTCCAGTGTCACGCTTACCGGCCCGGTAGGCGCCGGCAACACCACTAAGCTCGCCAATCAAATCATGGTTGCGTGCAACATCGCCGCCATGGGCGAGGCGCTCACACTGGCTACGCGATGCGGCCTCAACCCTGAGGTTGTCGTCAACGCCGTCAAAGCTGGCCTCGCGGGCAGTGCCGTGCTCAACGCCAAGGGGCCCATGCTCATTGCGCGTAACTTCAAGCCTGGGTTCAGAATCAACCTGCACCAAAAGGACCTGCGCAACGCGCTCAAAACTGCTGAAGCAAACAACGTCTGCCTGCCGCTCACCGCGCAGGTCCAGCAAATGCTTTCGTCCCTCATCGCCGACGGCAAAGGGGACTGCGATCACTCTGCCATCGCGACCTTCGTGGAAACCGCCTCGCACGTCGAAGTCAAAGTCCCCAGCGCCTAGCATCGCCGTCTTGCCACATACAGCGGGCGCTCCACCCTCGACGCATTTTTGATTGTGCGCTCAGGGTAGGAGCGCAAAAATCCGAACCACGCACAAAACAACCGATCACCGGCCAGCGGCGACTGATCACTGACCACTGTTCACTGTCGCTTTCCCCATCCGCCGCCGCCCGGCGTCTCAATCCGCAGCACATCGCCCTTCTCCAACCTCCGGCTGCACTTTCCCGGCAACTCGATCTCCGTGCCGCTCCCGGCTTTCACGACAAACGCGCGTCCCGCCGCTCCGTCTTCGCCGCCCTCCAATCCGTACGGGCGGAATCTCCTTCGCTCGGCCAGCAGCGTTACCTCCGCATCCCCGAGTAACTCAATCTCGCGAATCAATCCATCGCCGCCGCGAAATTTCCCCTTGCCACCGCTCCCTCGCCGATAGGCATACTGCCGCACGCGAAACGGATACGCATATTCGAGCGCCTCAATCGGAGTGTTCAACGAGTTCGTCATGTGGGTATGCACGCCATCAATGCCATCCATTCCTGGCCTCGCGCCCATACCCCCCGCCGCGGTTTCGTAGTAAGCAAACGGC
>JBAUSF010000232.1:0-16945 GCA_049581565.1 Acidimicrobiales bacterium | reverse complement strand
CGAAGAGATGGCTTCCTCACCCGAGATTGACGAAATCGCCGCCACCATCGACAAGGAAGTCCGCATCGGCGCCGTCGAAAGCAAGGGTGCGTGGTCGAAAGGCGAAGCCGTCGTCGGCCAGCGCCTCGCCGTCGCCATGTCGCGGTGTTTCATCCATGCAATGACCTGGCTCGGTGCAGAGTTCTCAATCGCAGCGGTGTCAGATCGACTGCTTCCCGTGGGTGAACTCACCGGGGCCATCCGCGTCGGTACGACACCGGTCCCCTTTCCCGACGAGCGCTACCGCACGGTTGCGGTCTCATTTCGACGCACGCTGAGCTACGAGCTGAGCACGCCCTCCAACCAGCAGGCACTCCGCCAAGAGGCGGAGCAGTTGAGCCGCGGACCGATGACGAACGGGGCTGGCGTCGTCGAAGAGCACTCAACGGCGATGCGCTCACGACGAGCACTTGTCCTCGACGTCAACGAGCGCAGCCAGCGAGAAGTGCTGCGCATACTGCGCGAGGACCCCGCGCTCCAGGTGATCGACCGATTTGAAGAGCAGCGCGCGCAGCTCTCCGAGATTCGCCCCGCCGCATCGCGCGCACTCTTCGACGAGGGCCAGCGCTGGGTCTATTACCCGTGGCGCCGAGCCGTGGTGAGACTCCTCGGGCCACGGGCCTTTTCCACATTGCGGTTGGACCGTAACCACAACAAGCTCACCCGCGACGAGCAGGCGCGCCTGCGCACGCTCAGCATCGGCATCGTCGGTGTGAGCGCCGGCCACTCGATCGCCCACGTGCTCGCAATGGAGGGTCTCGCGGGTGAGCTTCGACTAGCCGATTTTGACACCGTCGAGCTCACGAATCTGAACCGAATCCCGGGCAGCGTGCTCGACATTGGGGTCAACAAAGCCGTCGTCGCGGCACGACGCATCGCCGAGATCGATCCCTATCTGCGGGTCATCGTCGAAACGAACGGCATCAACCACGACAACGTGGAGGGATTTGTCGATGGGCTCGACCTCGTGATCGAAGAGTGTGACTCGCTCGACATCAAGTTCCTCGTCCGCGAAGCGGCAAAGGCCCGCGGGATTCCCGTCATTATGGAGACGAGCGACCGGGGAGTGCTCGACGTGGAGCGTTTCGACGTTGACGCAGAACTGCCCATCTTCCATGGCCTTCTCGGTGACATGGACTCGACGAAGTTGGCGGGTCTCACGACGGCAGAGAAGAGCCCGTTTGTGCTCAGACTTCTCGGGGCGAGCGAGGTCTCAGCGCGCGGCGCTGCGTCGATGTTCGAACTGGGCCAGACGGTGACGGGTTGGCCGCAGCTCGCGAGCGAAGTCACCCTCGGCGCCGTCACGACGGCCGCCGCGGTGCGCCGCCTGGGCCTTTCCGGTGACTTGCCGTCGGGACGAGTTCGCTTTGACGTGGAGCAGATCCTCGAGGGACTGTCACCGGTTGACACATCAACCGAGGCCGAAGATCAGCTTCGCGAACCGCCACCAGTGGACCCCGTCACGACCAGTTCCGATCCGATCGAGTTCATCGTTGACGCGGCGCGCCGGGCGCCTTCGGGTGGCAACGTTCAGCCCTGGCGCTTTGAGGCGGACGCCTCGGAGATCCGCTTCTACGTCGTTCCCGAGCGCAGCGGCTCATCGATGGACGTACGCCTGCGCGGAAGCTACGTCGCCGTTGGCGCGGCGCTCTTCAACGCTCGCGTGGCCGCCGCCTCGATCAAGAAACTCGGAGAGGTTCAGCTCTTTCCGAGCGGGCCCAAATCGGATCACGTTGCGACGCTGCGAATCGGCACGGGACTTGACGCTAATCTCGCCCAGCTTCACCCGTCGGTGCCGACGCGAGTCTCGAACCGGCGCATGGGACGACCGACCCCGCTCAACGCGGCGACGGTCAACACGCTGAGTCGCGGCGTCGAGCGTGAAGGCGCACGACTGCGTCTCATCACTCAGCGCGACCGTATCGACGACAGCGCGAAGCTTCTTGCGCAGTCGGACCGGCTGCGCTTTCTCATTCCGACCATCAATCAAGAGATGCTCGCCGAGCTGCGCTGGCCCGGACGCGACTCACTCGAGGAGGGTATGGACGTGCGCACGCTCGAGATGGACCCCGCGGGCTTGGGGGCGATGGAGCTCGTCGGCCGGGCCGACGTCATGGAGCACTTGAGCAACTGGCGCGGCGGTCAGAACCTCGGGCTCCGTACGCAGGCCATGATCAGCTCGAGCTCGGGACTCGCGATCATCACGGTGCCGAAGGCTGATCCCACGTGGTACGTGCGCGGGGGAGCGGCAATCGAGCGATTCTGGCTGAGCGCAGAACTCCAGGGTCTTGCGGTGCAGCCCGTGGCGCCACTCTTTCTGTACGCGACCAATGAAGAGGACCTGATCAGCCTCGGCGGCGAGCGCCACCTCGATGAAATGTACGGCCTTTCTCGACAGCTCATCGAACTCTGGGACCTCGAGGACAGCGAGTCCATGGCGATGGTGATGAGGGTCTTTCACGCGGCACCTCCGACGGTCCAGAGCATCCGTCGACCACTGAGCCACGTCTTGAGTAGAACCCCTGATCAGGTGCCCGCCAATGGGAGGGTAAACGCATACAAAATGTGAGCAAAGTTCACATTTTTCACCCTCGGACCTCGAAAAACCGTTATAAAATAGCCCTTTCAGCACTGTGGGGGGTGCTGCTAACCTAGTAAATCAGGCCTATTTAATCGGTGAAGGCGGTTTGCTCGTGGGAGATCTCACGCACTCAGATCCTTTGAAGGTAGGCGACGAAGCGCGACTCGTGGTTGAGACTCTTCACCACGTGACTCCGAGGGCCGAAATTGTCGCCGTAATTACGACATCAGACCGCCCGATCCCGGGCTTTCAGATCGAGCCGATGGTCGGCTCATCGTCGGCGAGCGCCTTTGACAGCATTCGCGAGCGAATCCTCAACCAATTGAACGGAAAAGAACCGCTCGGCTCGTTCACCTGGACGATCGGGGACGTTGAATGGGGCGTGCTCGTCGAGCCCATCGAGCTCGTGAGCGGAAAGATTGTCGGAGCCCTCATCGTCGCTCGCCACGGGCGGGTCTGGTCCCAGCGAGAGCTCTCCATCGTGAAGGCCTTTGGCGGCCTCTTCGGCAAGGTCGCCTCCCAGGCGACGCGCGAAGGCGCACTGTTGCACCAGCGTCGTCTCGACGAGCTCGTGAGCCAGGTCGCCGAGCGCCTCATGTCCGCGACGGCCTCGACGCGCAAAGAAGTCCTCCAATGGACGACTCGGGTCCTCGCGGAGTTCCTCGACTCCGACGTTGCCTTCCTTCGCCGAAACGATCACGTCCGCGGACTCAGCATCCTCGAAGCCGAGTGGCCAGTCCGCACAGACTTCACGGGTCCAGACCCGCTCGGCGAGGTTCGCTTTGACTCGGACCCGATCTTTATGGCGACGAAGGACCTGCACGAGCCCTTCTTGCCGGGTCTTGAAGACGCGACGGAGGACTACCTCGATCGCGTTGAATCCGTGTCGGGCGAAACCCTCCTCATGGGAGGCGTCGTTCCCCTCTTGCTCGGTGACGTGACGTGGGGCGTGCTCGGCTTCATCCACTTCGAGCTGCGCGCCTGGAAACCGGCAGAGATCAACGCCCTCCAGGCGGTCGCCTCCATGCTCGTCCAGCTTCAGGGCCGCATTGACGCCGAAGAGCGGACCGCGTACATCGCCCTCCACGACGACCTGACCGACCTGCCCAACCGACGGGCCCTATTGCGCGAGCTGAAGCTTCGCCGGGTGGCCGAGCGTGACACGGCGGTTCTCATCATCGACCTCGACCGCTTCAAGGTCATGAATGACTTTCTTGGTCACGCGAACGGTGACCGGCTGCTCGTGACCATCGCCGACCGCATTCGTACCAGCATTCGGGTCAACGACTACTGCGCGCGCCTTGGTGGTGACGAGTTCGTTGTCCTGCTCGACGAAGCGACGAGCGAGATGGAAGTCCTCGCGAGCGCGTACCGACTGCTCGAGCTCGTCGCGGCGCCCGTTGACCTGGGCGGCCAGCTCGTGAGCCACACCGCGAGCATCGGCATTGCGATTGCGGACGCGAAGTCCGACGAGACCGACTCTGACGTGCTCGCTTCTGCAGACGGCGCCATGTACGTCGCCAAGGCCGGCGGCCGCAACAAGGCCGTCCTGCTCGACGAGAAGATGCGCGCCGACCTCGACGAGCGCTCGCGCATGGAGCTCATGCTGCGCGACGCCCTCGAACAGGGCGAGCTGCGTCTGCACTACCAGCCCGAAGTCGACCTGCGCAGCGGCCGCCTGCTCTCGGCGGAGGCCCTCGTTCGCTGGCAGCACCCGACGCGCGGGCTCATGAACGCAGCCGACTTCATCACGATCGCCGAAGAGACCGGACTCGTCCTCACCATTGGCCGGTGGGTCTTTGCCGAAGCCTGTCGCCAGCTCGCCGAGTGGCAGAGGGACTACCCGGAGCTTCCCCTCATCGTTCGCGTCAACATGTCGCCCGCGGAGTTCGCCGCGACCGACCTCGTCGAGTTCGTCGAGAACTGCCTGAAGGGCAACAACATCCCCGGCGAGCGACTCTGCATCGAGATCACCGAGTACGCGGTCGTCGACGAGCCGGAGAAAACAGCCAGTATTCTCAGGGGTTTTCGCGAGATCGGGGTCGAGGTTGCGATCGACGACTTCGGTACGGGCTTTGCCTCGATGACCGAGCTGAAGCATCTGCCAGTTGACCTGCTGAAACTGGACATGAGCTTCGTCGAGGGCATCACGACCGACGCCTACGACCGGGCGATCGTCGAGTCGATCATCCGCCTCGGTCACGTGCTCAACCTTGGCGTCACGGCCGAGGGGATCGAGCGCGTCGACATCATCGAAGAGCTGCTGCGACTCGGCTGTCACCGAGGTCAGGGATATTTGATCTCTCGCCCTGTCGCTCCGGAGGACTTGAAGCCTATGCTCAAGGCCGGGAGCGTACCCGAGTCACTGTTGCGACCCTCAGAACTCACCCTAGGACTAGCGAGTACAACACTTTGAACCCGACCGTCGACGGAGCGCCAGAAGACGCATTCAGCCCGGACCAGCAGCAGTACGAGCCGTGGCTGTTTCAAACGATGCTCGACGAGCTGTCGATCAGCGAGCTCGGCATCGGCTTCATCTACTCCGTGCTCGACCTTCTCGTGAAGCGCTACGCGCTGAGCGACGCGGTCGTGATCTTGAGTCACGAATCATTCGGAGCCCAGATGTTCCGCGCCGGTGGCCAATCGATCAGCGCGGAAATGGCCGCTCGAATCGGCACCGCACCGGGAGTGTACTGCGAACCCGACGTCGTGCCGAACGTCGAGCGCGACGCGGTGCGCACCGCCTGCCAGCTCTCGCTGTCGCTGCACCTGGCGCGTTTCAGCGCCGCCCACGATCCGCTCACCAACATTGCCAACCGGCGCACCTTTGATACCTCGTTGCAGGCCGCGTGCGTGCGCAGTGCCCGCTACGGCTGGGCCTTCACGCTGGTGCTCGCTGACCTCAACGGCTTCAAGGCGATCAACGACTCACTCGGACACGCCATCGGCGACGACTTGCTGCGCCAGTTCGGGCTGGCCTTGCGCCGTTCCGTGCGAAGCGGCGACGTTGCGGCGCGCATTGGCGGCGACGAGTTCGCGGTCATCCTCTCCAACGCCGACGGGCACGACTCGTCGGGATTCACCGACCGACTCCGCAGCCACTTGGGCTCCGCACGCGAACTCGTAGGCTTCACCATCGGAACCGCCTCGTCGCCACGAGACTCGACGGACCCTGCGGAGTTGTTTCGAATTGCGGACGCCCGGCTCTATGAAAAGAAGGGTACTAACCACCGATGATGTCGCCCACTGAAGAAGATTTTGAACTCGAGCTGCGGTCCCTTTCTGGCGTCTTGAACGTCGAGATCCAGCACCGCGAGAACGGTGACGTCGATTCGGTGACGCTCGTCACGCTCGGACAAGACCCTTCGGCGATTCGTGTCATGGCAACTCAGATCGTGAACCTCTACTACGCCGAAGCGTCCGTGGTCGTAGAAGACGCGACCAAGGCTCTCGCTCCGCGCGAGGTACAGGCCGTGCGCGTCGCCCTCGTGCGCGCCGAGTTCAACGCCACGAGTGGAAACTGCGACGTCGAGCTTTCCTACGGGGGCCGTGTCGGACTCGGTCGTGCCGGCAGCGGCCAGCTCTTCGGCGGAGCCGAGGCAACGCTTGCCGCACTGCGCGACCTCGGTTACAACCTGCCCTTCTACCTCTTGACGGTCATCAGTGTCGCCACCGTGCGTGGGTGGCCGATCATCGTGACGCTACGACCTTTCTCGGATGGCGCCGATATGTTCGGGATTGCCCAGGGGGACAATGACGTCACATCAGCGGCCATGGCGACGCTCGACGCACTGAATCGCTTCCTCTCCAAGGCTGGAGCGGAATAACCGCGACTCCTCTAGGGGCCGGCAACAGCGTACGAGGGCACCTAACTACGAGCGATCGTGCTTGTAGATGTGCACGTAGTTTCGTGAATAGACCTCGCGGTAGTGAAGATGAAACCACGCTGTCAACTTGAGGTCCCACGGGATGTTCGATGTTGTTGGGGAGGTGAGAACCACGTACTGCGCTTCTTTGAAGTACGTCTCCCACTGAGCTGCAAAGGCGAGGGGTGTTGTTCTGGCGTCGTAGCCCCAACCCATCCACATGCCAGTCGGGTCAACGAGATTCGGACAGTGAGGATTCGTTGACGAGAACCGGTTTTCGAAGATTCCCATGATGACTTCGTCGTAGACCACGCACGAGCCCGACGGAATGGCTTTGTCTATCGGGTTCAGGTACGGACCGTACATTCCGAAGGCCCACGCATAAGTCGTATAGAAAGTTGTTATGTACAGCGTGAGGGCGATGACGAAAATGATCGAGATCGCTGCCGAGAGAAACGAGATGAGTCGGAGGAAGACCTTCGAGAGTTCGAGGCGGATCGCGATGTTTCGCAATGGTGCTGCGAGCCTCGCGAGGGATATGCCCAATACTCCCATGACGAACGGCGCCAGAAAATAGCCGTAGTAGTTATAGAACTCAGGTGCCAGCGTGAGACCGGCCATCGTCAGGACTGCCGACAGAAGCAGAAAGACCTCGACGGAGTCGGGTCGTGGGCGCAGCCGATAGGCAAAGGCGACGAGGATGGCGAAGGCAATGAAGCCGATCAGCGCTTCTCTCGTATCAGGATGCAGGTTCGTGGATCCAAAGCCAGTCATGTAGACGAGGCGCCACAGATCGCCCAAAGAATTTACGAGGGTTCCCTTTCGCTCGAGTTGGTCAACAATCACCTCGGCGATGAAATTTCTTGGCGCGGACAAGAAGAACGGTAAGGAGACCATGAGAAATGTTGAGCCCGCAGAAATCAAGGGGATGGCGACCCTTCGACGAAGCTGAGGGATCAGAGCGATGATCAGTGCCACGAACGGGAAGATGGCCCAGAGCTTCATCAATGCGGCGAGGCCAAACAGGACGCCCGCGATAATGAGGGTGCGACGTGACGATGGGGTCGTGCGAGTGTGGCCGGAAAAGGCCACGAGCGCCCCGAGGAGAACGAAGAAGGCGCAGTACGGCTCTAGCTTCACTTCGGAGCTCACGAAGAGCGACACGGGGATCAGTGCGAGACCGCCCCCTGCAATCAACATCGCGCACCGACCCCTGCCACGGACGAGCCACGCCAGCAGCGACGCGTTGAGGGCCGTCACTACGCCGGTGAGTATCCGTCCCGCAATCAAGCCATCGTGGGCGCCGAACACTCGACTGATGAGTCCAATGGGGCTCAAAATCAGCAGAACACCGGGAGGCTGAACGAAAACGAAATCTCGATATGGCAAGATCCCCGACACAAGGTGGATGGTTGCTGCCATATACACGCCGGTGTCGTAGGGCGCGAGAAACTCCGGAACGCTGAGCTGCCAGAGTGAGATGCCCAAACTGAGGAGTCCAACTCCGATCGCGATGAGCATCGATTGACGGAGCGTTGACTTCAGGCGTGTCGATTCGCGTGGATCCCCGACTGGGGAATTCGGATCCTCGTCCAGTTGTGTTGTTAGCACAGGAGTTCATCCATTTGCGTGACAGTCTTTCACTACGTCACCGGTTGTCGAGACATCATGACATCCAAGTCGTATTCGCCAGCCGTCCCCTTCGTGAAGCAGTCGTGCCAGCGAGAAAGGTTCCCGAACTGCCCTTAACTGATGACTTCGACGCGGTCTTCAGGGTCGATAGAGTCGTCCCGATCATCTCCGTAGGCACTGCGACCGATGCGTCCATCCGGTCAGGAGGTTGAGGTTCACGCTCGACCCCACGGTGTCGTGGTTGCTCGGTAGTCGTTCAACTAGGCTCCGGCCATGACGGAGTCGTCGACCGAATACGGGCGGACACCGCATCGTGTCTCCATTGTCATACCCGTGTATCAAGGCGAGCGCACGCTCCCGGCGCTGATCGAGGAGATCGATTCGCTCACCTTGCCGACGCTCAGCCCCGGCGGAAATGAGTTCCAGGTCGTCGAGGTGCTCTTGGTGAACGATCATGGTCCGGACCGATCCGATGTGGTCATACGACAGCTCGCCGACGCAAGCACCGTCGTTCGTCCGATCTGGCTGAGTAGGAATTTTGGACAGCACCCGGCGACCCTCGCCGGGATGGCGTCGTCCAGCGGCGATTGGATCGTCACTATGGACGAGGACGGACAACACGATCCTCGCGACATCGGTCGCTTCTTGGATGTCGCACTTGCGACCACTTCACAACTTGTGTACGCCGAACCGACCAATCGTCCGCCTCACAACGCGTGGAGAAACGCCAGTTCTCGGCTGGTCAAATGGATCGCTTCCACGTTTCTCACCGGTCAGGGAAGTGTTGCCTTCCAGAGCTACAGGCTGATTCTGGGCGAGATTGGACGTAGCGTGGCGGCGTATGCCGGGACTGGTGTCTTCCTCGACGTCGCGTTGGGTTGGGTGGCCGGGCCGGTTGCGACCTGTCCCACGGAGTTGCGCGACGTGGGCGCACGTCGATCGGGCTATACGACTCCACGCTTGCTGGGACATTTCTGGCACCTGGTCATCTCGAGCGGAACGCGCCCGTTGCGGATGGTGAGCGTCCTGGGTGTGCTGCTCTCCGCCGGAGGCATCGCATTCGCTATCTACCTCGTGGTCGCGCACGTGGCTTCCGGTGCGACTCCTCAGGGTTGGACGTCAACGATGGTGATCATTCTGGTGGCTACAGGCGCGATCCTCTTTTCGCTCGGCGTTATCGCCGAATACGTCGGGGTGGCGGTGAGCATGGCGATGGGCAAGCCCCCCTACCTCGTCGTCGGGGATCCCGAGGACGGTCCGCTCGGTCGTCGGTCGTCGAGTAGTTCTTGAACACAGCGCCCCCACTCACGTGGGTCATCGGTCGTGGCGGACTGCTGGGCAAGAGTGTGGAAGCGGCCGCGCGTTCGAGAGGACAGGTATGGAAGCCGGCCGTGCCGATCACGTGGTCCGACGTTGGAAAGGGGCGCTCGGAGCTCAGATTCAATGTGCGCGAGTTCCTTTACGTCGCGGGAGCTGGTCGATGGTCGGTGGCGTGGTGCGCCGGTGCGGGAGCAATCAACGCTCCTTCGGAGTTGCTCGAAGACGAATTGACGGCCCTGCGCGAGACGTTGGAGTCGCTCGGCGAAGTGACTGGAAAAGGTGAAGGGACCTTCTTCTTCGCTTCCTCAGCCGGAGCCGTCTACGCCGGCGTGGACGCGCCGCCGTACAACGAGTCGTCACCGGTGCGCCCGCTGACGGCGTACGGCCGCGCCAAGTTGGAGGCCGAGGCTCTCATCTCGGAGTGGAGCATCGGTAGCGGCACTCCGGCACTGATTGGGCGCATATCGAACCTCTACGGACCCGGTCAAAACGTCTTCAAGGCTCAGGGCTTGATCTCACAGATCTGTCGTAGCTATCTCGTAGACCGGCCCCTCTTGATCTACGTACCGCTCGACACCCTACGCGACTATCTCTTCGCCCCGGACTGCGCGAGTTTGATTGTTGACGGACTCGCGCGTCTTCGCCGGCAACGTGACCTCAGCAGTTCGATGGTCGTGACAAAGATCTTGGCGTCACAGCGTGCCATCACTGTCGGCGCTGTGCTCGGCGAAGTGCGACGAATCTTCAAGAAACCGCCCCGCATCGTGATCGGTGCGTCTTCAGCGTCTGCTGCCCAGGTGAGGGACCTCAGTCTTCTCTCCGTAGTGTGGCCGGATCTGGATCGCCGTGCCTTGACACCCTTTCCCGTCGGCGTCGCGGCGACGACCGCGGATCTGAGGCGCCGACTGCAACGAGCGGAGCTCTAACCTCGCACACTCTGCCGACTGCGCCTTCGTCATCTAAGCGTGATCTATCTCGTAAAGGCGGTTGCGAACGTGAGTGGTCTTTACCCATTCAAAATGGGCCTACACGCATTCGCTCCTTCTATCGCTGCTGAAAGAGAAAGCTCGGGGTGGAATCGCAGCAGCCTCGTTAGTTGATCGCGGTCCAATTGCGCGAGGTATCTCGAACAGTCGTCGCGCGTGTCGTGGTGCCGTAGTATGCGTGTCGTGCGTCGCCGCGACAGTGAGACGAACAGCGTTGCGGAGGTAGGGCTGTGGCGCGCGGCGGGCGAGGCCCTCAGCGGAGCCCGACGGTGACACGTGAACTTCCGTTGGACCGGCCCTTCCACCACCTTGAGCGGGTACCGTGTCCGACGTCGTCGTATCAGTAGGCATACCGGCGTTTCGCAACGCGACGACGATTGGCAACACGATCCAATCGCTGCGGCGCCAGACGCACGATCAGTGGGAGTGCTTTGTCTCGTGCGACGACGGCCGCTCGGAGACGTATGAGGCAGCGCGTGACGCCATTGGCGATGACGTACGGTTCGTTCTTCACGCCAACGAGCAACGATTAGGCGTCCCCGGGAATTGGAATCTGGTGCTGTCGCGGGGAACAGCGGATTTCTTCAAGCTTCTGTGCGCGGACGATCTTCTGCGCGAGGACGCTCTCCAAAGACAAGTGAACGCCATGCTGCACTTCCCCCGCGCCGCGTTGTGCACGGGGCGGCGTGATGTCATTGACGCGGAAGGACGGACAGTACTGAGGAGTCGCGGACTGAAGAAGGCGCCAGGACCCCTCAGCCGTTCCGATGTCATCGATCTGATTCTGAGACTCGGGACGAATCCGCTCGGTGAACCGTCGTTCGCCCTCTACCGCACCGAGGCACTTCGCCAGTCAGGCGGATTCAGCGCGTCGTGGGAGTACACGTTAGACCTTGCCTCGTACCTCGACGTATTGAAACTGGGCGAGCTCGTCACAATCGATGCAACGATTGGCGACTTTCGCGTCTCGTCCTCCTCGTGGAGCTCCTCGCTGGCTTCTCAGCAAAGTCGCGAACTGATTCGTCTGGTCGACTTCGTCGTCTCAGCATCCGATCCCAAAACCCGCCGTACGCGACTCGCAGTGGCGCGAGTGAGGGTCAGGATGACAGCGGCGAGGAGGAGGTTCGTCTTCTGGCTCCTCGCCAAGAGGGAGCACTCCAGTCGATAATCCGCTGGTCTCTCTGGCACCATCCGAATGACGGTTTATATGCGAATACCGAGGAGTGCACGCAGTTGCGCGTGGATGCGGCCGCGGGGTTACTCGTCGGGCGTAGCTGAGGAGGCGACGACGCCTGCGGGAGTCGCGGGGCCGGTCGCGAATATCAGGCTCCCGACGAGCACGAAGGCGAATCCGAGCAGTCGCAGAAGGGTGAGGTCGGTTTCTCGGGGGAGTGATTCGTGGAAGATCGCACCGCCGACCACGACCACGTAGACGCTCGCCACGATGTTCGTGACGGGACCGACGACCGAGATCCGACAACGTTGGAGACCACTCTGAAAGATGATCAGGCCGAGTAGGGACGCGCCAACGAAAAGGTACGGATACGGCGATGCGAGGACCCGCGTGATCCCGCCGAGAAGTCCGTGTTGCTCAAGGAGCACAGAGATGCTCTTCATCTGCAGGGCCGCGATTCCGTAGAGAAGCCCCGAGGTCGATCCGAACATGAGGCTGGCGTCGTGAAACGTGCGGCGATGGAGCACCCCGAAGGCGGCGCCCGCGATCACGACTGTCGCCGCGCTCACCGCGAGCACCTCCGGAACGGAGATGTGAGGCGCGACGGCGGTCGAGTTGAGCGTCAACGACACGAGAACCACAGCCACGATGATGGTAACGAGACCAAGGCGCTCTTTTTGCCCAAGGGGCTCGTGCAGGTAGAGCCGCGACGCGAGAACGAGGAGTGCGAGCCCGGCCCCCATTATCGTCTGGACGATCATGATGGGGGCAAGTGAATACGCGACGATCGTGATCCCTATGGAGACCACGCTGATCACAAATCCGGTCAGCCACACCCGCGACGAGCACAGCGCTCGAAAGAGATGGCCCACGTGGCGTACGGTGATCTCGGCCATGCCGGTGACCGCCTGCTTTTCCATAAGGTTGCTCACGCTGAAGCACGCCGAGGCTAAGAAGCTGAAAAGGACGCCGGCAACCATCGACGGCGAGCCTAGGCCTCGAGATTGGTTGGGTGCATCGTCGACGCAAGACTGGTCATCGATCGGCGCACTAGGCGTTGCAACGATTCGGCGCGGTCAGCCAGAGCAGTACCTTGCCGTCGCGAGTCGAACGCGTCGGTGATCCGAGATCGGCGAGCAGGAGTTCTCTGATCACCCTCGGATAGACACCTGCGTCCCAGAAGACGACTGCGCCGACATCGTGCTCGGAAATGAAAGCACACAGGGCGTGACGAGCAGAGCTCTCTGTCGCGGACGAGGAGGGCATGGGAGGATCGCCGGTTTGCGCCTGCATGAAGTACTCCTGGACCAGGGGTGGGTTGAGGAGCGGCGGACGCACGGTGCCTGAATTTGGCATTCCCTGTACGACGGCGTATCCGCCGAACAACTTGAAGCGCATGCCGTCGGCGACCTGCCAGCTCATCGCCTCGGTGAAGGGGTCGTCTGGGAATGGATAGGCGAGCACGGCCGCTCCTCGCGGGATGACCTTGAGCAGGGAGTCGACGTCCTGGGGCCACGACGGAGCCTTCGTGGTAAAGGGCACTTGCGGCAGAAGAAGGACGACACAGAGGACCAGCGTGACGATGCCGAGAGCGTTTGTGACTGTGTGGCCTCGCCGACTGGCCCCACGGGTCGCCATTTCGCGAAGGTAGAGATCGGCGCCGACCGCCAGCGCAATCATCGCGAACAAGGTCACGACGAAGGAGAAGCGCACGGGGACGGTGTCGTCCAGCAGCGGAATGCGCGTGAAGACCGCTTCGGGTAGGGGAATGCTCGTCACGTGCGCGTTGATGGTGAGTCGTGACCCGAGCGAGAGGACAAAGGCGACCAAGGCGAGTAGTGCCGAGACCGCGACGAGTGGTTGTCGTCGCCACTTCACGCCGAAGACGGCGAGGAGAATGACGGCGGGAAGACCGAGGTATGTCGAGTTCTCCGAGAAATTACCCGCGACGTAGCGAGCGGCGGTCGCCACGAAGGAAGTAGGAAGTATGAGTTGATTGATCGTCGGCACGATTGGCCCGAGGAGATCGGCGCGATACTGCTGGAGAGTGGGGACCGCTTGGATCGTTCCGACGAGATGTCCTGGAGCGAAGACCAACGACCAAATCATGTAGCCGGTCATGACGACGAATACGGCGGCAGCCGGGAGAATCGAGCGAGCGACATGCCCCAGACGTTCGCGCCATTCGCGCCCGGAGCGGACGGCGACACCCACGAGGCCAATCGCGACCACGACCCCCAGCATGGTGATCAGCTCGGGTTCGATCAGTGCTTGCGCTCCGGCGAGGGCGCCGAGCAATGCTCCCATCCGTAGCGGATTACGTCGCCGGGAGACGAGGAGTTCGTAGAGGCACCACACGATGACCGGCGGAATTGGTATGAAGATGAGGTTGAGGTGGGTTTGACCTTGGCTCGTCATGTAGGGGCCGAATCCGTACAGCAGACCTCCGACGAAGGCTGCGGGCCATCGGCACCAGTTTCGTAAGACGAGGAACATTGATCCAGCCGAGCTCGCAAAGGCGATACGGAGCAGCACGTTGAAGGCGGCGAAGGGGCCCAGGGTAAGCGTTATGGGGGTCGCGAGGAGGCCCAAGAGAGGAGCCCCGTTAATGACATTCGCGCCGCCGGGATAATCCAGGTAGCTCGTGTGAAAGATGTTGAGCCCATGTTCCAGGGCGAATGTGAACCACGAGAGGGCCCAGGTGAGTCCGACGGGATCGCCAAACCCGTAGCCCCCGAATGGGGTCGACGGCAAACGTGTTGCATTCCAGGGCGAGGCGGGCCAGAACACAGAGATCGACAGAATGAGGTAAATGAAGAGGCACGCGACGGCGAGTCGCCCCTCGCGGTTTCGAGCAGTCGATTGATCTAGGTCGGGTTCCAGATCAATCGCTTCAGTGATCATCTGGCATGTCCACGTCCCGGCTCGATGAAGAGCGCCGGCGCCTGTTCATCTACGGACTCAGCTCCGTGACGTAGCGCGATCATTAATTAAGCGTATATAGCAGCCACCGTTCTAGGGGCCAACGATGTGACGTTGGTCGTTAGGGCTACCTCGATGCATTGACCCGCTTTCTCGCGAAGTCTGAATCCTAAGCGCCGTTAGTAGCCGTACCCCGACGAGGTCGTGGTCGTCGTCGAGTTGGACCCCTTCTTTGTTGGCGGTGTCGTCGGACTGCTCGGATTGATCGCCCACCAGTGGCCCCACGAGTCGATGACGTTGTTGCCGTTGACCTGGTGTGGCTTCAGGTCGCCCGTGAAGGTGTACAGCGGCACACCCTCGTAGGTGACCTGATGACCCCCGCCCGTCCGGATGAACGTACCGAGGTGGCTCACCCCGACGCCGATCGGAGTCTTCTGGCCCGACGACAGCACCACGGGGGTCCAGTACGTCAAGCACTGTCCGGTGCACACGCTCTTGTTCTTTGAATCCTTCGAGAGCCGATAGAGCGTGTCACCGTTCTTGAGCGTCAAGAGCGCGCCCCAGGACTTGTACTGGAAGACCGTGACGGTCGTCGGCGATGCGGCGGCTCCGCCGGTGGTCGTGAGGACCGTCGTCGAGAGGAGGGCGAGACCGCTCAGCATGGTCGCGACCGTGAAGCTGCGCTCGTGGGTCTTGACGAAGGGTGCTCGGGGGTGGGACTTCATGTGGTGCCTCGCAGTCTGCCCTCTCGGGCGTGAGTGACGTCTGCAGGTGAGTACCGAACAATCGAGTGGTTTGTTCAACCTCACTCTCGAATTCATCGGCGCGGAGGCAAGAAGTCGCGAGAAGTGCCCGTCGCGGTCACGAAGACTTGATTACACTCGCCACGAGCCAGCTCTGTCGTTCGCGCACTTTCTAGGCATGGAATGGCCGGGCTCGGTGACACTGTCGGGGGGGGACATGGAAGAAAAAGGCAGCAATATCTACGCGGGCTCGATGCCGTCGCGAGAGGGTGAGACCACTCTCGAAATGCACGGCATGGCGCCGATTCCCTTGCATAACCGCTACGGGCGACTGCACCGCATCTTCACGGTCTGGTTCACGCCGAACCTCGTGCCCGCGGGATTCTTCATCGGGACGCTCGGTACCGTCAGCTATATCGGCGTCGGCTTTGGGCTCGGGGTCGCCTGCATTGTGCTCGGCACCGTCCTCGGAGGTCTCCTCGTCGCGGTGCTCGGATCCTGGGGACCATTGACTGGAGTTGGCCAAATCCCCTTGGCTCGCCTCACCTTCGGCAAGACGGTGGTCGTTCCCGGGGCGCTCCAGTGGTTGTCGACGATTGCCTGGGACGCAATCAACGCGATCTTCGGGGCCGAAGCCGTCCACATTCTGATCCACGTGCCGTTTTGGGTCGGGCTGCTCATCATCCTCGTGATGCAGGGCGTCCTGGGGCTCTTTGGCTACGAGGTGATGCACCTCTTTCAAAAGTGGATGTCGATCGTGCTCGGCATCATGTTCGTCGTGATCACGGTGAAGCTCGTCAACGTCGGCAACTGGCATTCGCCGGCAACCGCCCACGGGGGCGCGTTGGTCGGTGGCTTCATCCTGATGACGACGATCTCGGCGAGCTTCGTCATCTCCTGGGGCGCGTACGCCTCCGACTACAGCCGTTACATGAAGCCCGACACCTCGCGCCAGAAGATCTTCTGGCTCTCGCTCGCCGGTGTGTCGCTGTCGTCGATCTGGGTCGAGATCCTCGGACTCGCGGCGGCGTCGCTCGCGGTACACGACACCTCGGGGGGCATTCAGCACCTCCTCGGCGGCGGTGCGCTCGGGGCCATGGCGCTCGTCGCCATCTGGATCGGCACGGTATCCGTGAACGCGATGAACGACTACTCCGGTTCTCTCGCCCTCCAGGCGGCTGGCGCGCGCATCCGGCGGCCCTACGTCGCCATCATCGTGACGGCCGTTGCCTTCGTGCTGACGCTATGGCTCAACACCGGCGACATGGCGACCAAGTTCGAGAACGTGCTCCTCTTCGCGACGTACTGGGTGCCGCCCTTTGCGGCCATTCAGATCGTCGACTGGTGGCGCCACCACGCCGTCATGGACGTGAGCCACATCCTGGAGTTCAACTCGCTGCACACGCGCTGGGATGCGATCTTCTCAATGGCGGTGGGCTTCGCCGCGGCAGTTCCGTTCATGGACACCTCCATCTACATCGGCTGGGCCTCGTCGCACTGGCTGCAGTACGGTGACATCGCCTTCTTCGTTGGCTTCATCGTGGGCGGCGTCATCTACTTCATCCTGCGCGTAATTCAGACCAAATCGCTGTACGAAGTCGAGCCGCCAACATCGGTCGAAGCGCTCGCGGCCGAGGTGTAAGAGTGGGTGACCCCCGAGAGATCATTGGACAGGTGAACGG
>JBAUSF010000231.1:0-16273 GCA_049581565.1 Acidimicrobiales bacterium | reverse complement strand
GTCTAATACCACCGCTCATCAAACGAATGCTACGCCAAAATCGACATTGTGTGGTGTTGATGTGGTGTTGACTCCGGGCTTGGAGCCAACTTCGCTCCAAATACCCTGATCAACCTGGTGCGCCGGCCGGGACTTGAACCCGGAACCTGTTGATTAAGAGTCAAATGCTCTGCCAATTGAGCTACCGGCGCGTGACGAGTCTATATGGTCGCGGCGGCGCTCTTCGGACGCTAGTTGTGCTGAATAGCTTTGACCTCGAGGAACTCCTCGAATCCGTACTTGCCGAGTTCACGACCGATGCCGGACTGCTTGTACCCACCAAACGGGGCCACAACGTTGAAAGCGCCTCCGTTGATTTCAACCTGCCCGGTTCGGATCTTGCGCGCAACTTCGAACGCCTTCTCGTCAGTCCCAGCCCAGACGCCACCGGCGAGACCGTACTTGCTGTCATTTGCAATCTCGACGGCTTCGTCTTCCGAGTCATAAGGGATGATGCAGAGGACCGGACCAAAGATCTCCTCTTGGGCGATCGTCATGTCGTTGCGGACGTCAGAGAAGACGGTCGGCGCCACGTAGTAACCCTTTTCGAGTCCGTCAGGCGCGGACGCTCCGCCGATGATGATTCGCGCGCCTTCCTCGACTCCCTTATTTATATAGTCACGCACGCGCTGCTGCTGAGTGGCGCTGACGAGCGGTCCGAGCAGGCTCGCGCCGGTGATCGGGTCGGCGGGCATGAAGCCCGCGCTCGTTTGCACCGCAATGTCCTCGACTTCGCTCAAGCGAGCACGCGGCACGATCATCCTCGTCAGGGCGGAACAAGTCTGGCCCGAGTTGAGGTAGCACTTGAACACGCCGTCGCTTACGGCCTTTGCGAGATCGGCGTCTTCCAAGATGATGTTGGCGGACTTGCCACCGAGCTCGAGCGACACGCGCTTGACCATCTCCGCGGCGAGTTCCATGACGCGCTTGCCCGCGCGCGTCGATCCGGTAAAGGAGACCATGTCAGTCTTGGGGTGCGCGACCATTGCTTCGCCAACGACGGGTCCCGTGCCCGAGACCATGTTGAAGACGCCGCGCGGCAGACCAACGTCGTGAATGATGTCAGCGAGGAGAAACGCATTGATCGGCGCGACTTCGCTCGGCTTGAGGGCAACGGTGCAGCCCGCCGCAAGGGCCGCCGCTACCTTGTTCGCGATCTGGTGCAGTGGATAGTTCCACGGAGTGATGGCCGCGACGACGCCGACGGGTTCGCGCACGAGCGTCGAGTTACCGACTTCCTCTTCCCAGACGAAGTCCATGGCACGTTGTGCGTTGTCACTGAAGGTGATGGTAGGAAGGCCCACCTGGATGCCCTTTGAGAGCATCAGCGGCATGCCCACTTCGTTGGCGATGGTGAGCGCGATGTCGTCGCTGCGCTCGGCGAGCTTTTCCGAGATGCGCATGAGGTACTCGCCGCGCTCTTTGGGGCTTGTGTTGGACCAAGCGTCGAACGCCGCCGCGGCGGCTTCGACGGCGAGATTCGCCTCCTCGACGGTGCCGGCGGGAACAGTGGCGTAGAACTCGCCGGTGCCCGAAGAGGTCACCTCGATGGTCTCGCCCGATGTGGCGGGCACCCACTCGCCATTGATGTAAAACGAGTCACGAACGATGGTCATCGGCATTCCCCCAGTAGCCGCCGTTGGTCGGCGCTACCGCGAAATCTACACGGCCCGCAAAGTGCCGTGCCCCGCGAAGGGCCGTCAGCCGCGCGGGGCGAACGACGATGAAGCGTGGGGTGAGCGACGGGGGTCGAACCCGCGACCTCCAGGACCACAACCTGGCGCTCTAACCAACTGAGCTACGCCCACCAAGACATACCAGTATTGCATGCGATTATCCTGGCTCACCAACTCTAGGGAATTCCTTCACTACGCTCTTCAGGACGCCCCTGTAGCTCAACTGGATAGAGCAGACGGTTTCTACCCGTCAGGTTGCGGGTTCGACTCCTGCCGGGGGCACCGACGTTGCGCGAAGTAACGAGTGCAGCCTCGTCGTGGGCCTGGACACCGTCGACGTTCACGTTCAGCGCGGTTTGAGTCGATAGACGTAGTGAAACCTCGCTCGATTCGGTGCCAGGTTTGGTACGCCGAGGCCCGATGATTCGTTGAACACGGCGCCCGGATCTCCGCTAAAGAAGAGATTGCCATTCGACGGGCCCGCCTTTTGCGGGGGTCAGGTCATTGAGTGGGTTAACGACAGAAGTCGTTGATCAGCACCGTTGACTCGCTCGTTTCACTTCGTTCCCACCTTAAGAGAGTGGTTGCCCCACTCCGCGGAACGCCTATCGAGTGAGGTGGGACTCGAACTCGCTCGCGGAGAGGGCCTCGAGTTCCTTCACCAGTTCGCGTAGCCGTCGGTTGGCCTGAATGGCGGGGCGAAGCTCGTCGGCTTCCTCGTCACTCAGGGTCTTCGTGACTTGGCGACCGTTTACTTGGTGCGTCCAGGTCGGGTAGGGACCGTGCAGCATTGGGGGATCAGCTCGACACCGACAGCCCGCACCTGCGCAAGTCGTGGAACGCTGCGAGAGATTCCCGGGCACCACCGGACCCAATCGGGCGATTTCGGCCAGGATGGCTCGACGTCGCTGCTCACTTTTCACCGTCACTAGCATCCCCCATCCCTGATCTTGAGATTGCTTCATGTCAGGATATCTCATGGCTCTCGGCCAACGCGACGCCAGTGTGCTTCGACGCTTCGAGGGGTTCTGCGCGCTCGAGGGGCTCCGCTTCGATCGGTCCCTCGACGACGCACACGTCGTTGAGGCGTTTCTCACGGTCAGCTGTTCGACACTGCGCGCGCACTCGCTCGGCACCTACCGCTCGACGTTGCGCCGACTAGGTCGAGCCCCTCGAACGACCCGCGAGTTCCCGGCCTCGCCGGCACCTCCGCCCTACGGCACACGCGACCTCGCGGCGCTCTGGTCGCGCGCTCGCCACCAGGCCAGCCGGGCCCGCATCACCAACGCCACGGTGCTGCTCGCGACCATGGTGGGCGCGGGGCTTCGCCCGCGCGAGGTGGCCTGGCTGCGCGGATCGGACGTTCTTTACTCGAACGGGCGCGTGGTCGTGGTCGTGCGCGAGCGCGCGGCCTCACCGCGACTCGTGCCGGTCACCGGTCCCAGCGCGAGCGTGCTTGCGGGCCTCGCCCGTGAACGACGCGGCTACCTCTTTCGCCCGAACGCGACCGTGCGCGACACCAAGAACCTCGTCGGTGAGATCGCGGCCACGCTCGTGGGCGACCCCGGCGAGGTCGTGCTCTCGAGTGGACGCTGTCGCTCGACGTTCCTCTGCACTCATCTGGCGAATGACACGCCGCTGCGCGAGCTCTGCGCCATCGCGGGTCTCCTCGACGTCGAGTCGCTCCTGCGCTACGCGCGCCACGTGCCGAGGGCGCCCCAGACGAAGGCGCAGCTACGCGCCTTAACGAAACGCCAGCCATGAGTCGTCGTCGCGTGATCGACGACGACGAGGTGGCGCGTTGCCTCGCTCTCGTCGAACGCTCGGGGGTCGCTACGTGGCTCGAAGCGGAGATCGTCGCTCGTTACCGTCGAGCGGGTCGCCCGCGCGCGTTGTCCGTCGCGGCACTGCTGACCGGGTTGCTGCTGCTCGCGACCGACGATCGGGCGCTGCATCTTTCGGCCGCGACCGAGGTGCTGTTCTGTCGTCTCTCCGAGGAGGCGAAGGCCACGCTCGGCGTCAACGGTGACGCCCGTGATCGGCGTTCGTTCCTCGCTCGTTACCGCCAGGTGCGCTACCTCTTTCAGAGCGTCACGTCGGTGCTCGACCCTTCGGGACTGGCGAAGAACCACCGCCTCAGCCTCCGGGCCTTCGCGGAGCGTTGCACCACGATGAGTGACGAGGAGTCGAGTCGCGCCCGAGATCGTCTCGAATCGTTCATGGGCGCGATGCTCGCAGCCAGCGTCGAGGAGTGCGAGCGACCGTCGCGCCTCGCCTACGGACTGGACGCCACCCCGGTGCCGCTGTTCTCGCGCGGACCGTCCACGCGCTCGGGGCTCTGCGCCACCGATCCTGACGGAGGATGGTATGTGCGCGAGGGCGACCACCGCGAACGAGAGGACCATCGGGGCCGGCGCCGTTCGCGCGTGGCCTGGGCCTTGGAAGCGACGCTGCTGACGACGGCCTCGCCCGAGCCCGGCAGCGTGGCGTCGTTCCCCAACCTCGTCGTTGGATTGGCGCTCGATCGACCGGGCATCGACCCCGGCGGCACGGCGGTGCGGGTGCTCTCCGGCGCGCGAGCGCGCGGCTTCGCCCCCGGTCCCCTCGGCGTCGATCGCGCCTACTCGGGGGCGTTCGCCGTGAACTTTCACCTGCCGGCGCGCGCGATGGGCTTCCAACTCGTGGTCGACTATCGCGTCGACCAGCTCGGTCGCCAGGCCAACAGCCAAGGCGCCGTCTTGGTCGAGGGCGCCTGGTACTGCCCGGCGATGTCCGAGGCGTTGGTCGCCGCCACCATCGACCTGCGAAGCGGCGCCCTCGATGCTGCCACCTATCGCTGGCGCATCGAGGCGCGGCGCGCTTACGCGCTGCGGCGCAAGTCCGGACCCGACGCCGACGGTTACGAGCGCTTCATGTGCCCGGCCCAGGGCGAACGTCCGAAGGTGCGCTGCGCGCTGCGTCCCACCTCGCTCGCAGTGATCGGTCCGAGAACGGCGAACCCACCCGTCGCGCCACCGGCTCTCTGTTCCCAACACGCCATCACCATCGCGCCCGACGTCGCGGCGCGCCACGCCCAGTCTTTCCCCTACGGATCAGAGGAGTGGGCTCGCCACTACGCGACGCTGCGCAACACCATCGAGGGCTGGAACGGGTTCGTGAAGGACCCCGCGCACGAGGCGTTAGCTCAGCCGGCGCGACGGCGCGTGCGCGGCATCGCCGCCCAGGGCGTCTTCGTCACGCTGCTGCTCGTGACGGCCAACCTGCGAAAGATCGACACTCACCGTTATCAGATGGCCCATCTCGACGAGCTCGAAGCACGAAAACGTGCCCGCCGCCGACGAGTGAGCTTGACGGACTACCTCGCCAGCTGACGCCGGTCACGAATCGCTCTCTGTCTATCTGACGAGAGCTCGCCAACGCGGAACGCGCATGTCGCAACCCACTGGCACACTGTGAGGTCCGACTTCTGTCGGTGTGGCTTGCCGACTTCTGTCGCTAACTTTGAGTCGGGGAGGCGGGATTCGAACCCGCGGCCTCTGCGTCCCAAACGCAGCGCGCTAGACCAAACTGCGCCACTCCCCGTCGTCCTGCCTGCCGAAGGGCGCAGGCGGAAGACCACTCATGCTACTTGGGGTGGTGGGATGCGAGTTCAGTTGCGTGGTGCCTAGGATCAGCATGAACGCCGGGGAGTGTGATGGCCTACGAATGGATAGTTGACGCGCTGGAAGAAACGTGGTCGTCAATCGACCGGACGGTGCGCCCGCGAGAACCCGAGGCTTACGACGCGCAGACCCCGTGTCCCGGTTGGACCGTTCGCGACGTCGTAAGCCACCTGCTCGGATTCGAGCTCATGAATCGAGGCGAACTGTCGCCCCGTCACCACGAAGGTTTGTGGCCGTCGCACGTGAAGAATCCGATTGGCGAGATCAACGAATCGATGGTCGAGACTTATCGGGCATGGCCCGGCATCGAAGTGCTCGACCTCTTTCGTACGACGGCGAATCGCTCGATCGAACACCTGCGGTCACTTGACGATGAAGCATGGGAGAAGGTCGGTTGGAGTCCCGAGGGGGAGCGTCCGTTTCACCGGTTCCAGGAGACTCGGGTCTTAGACAGCTGGATACACCTCCAAGACATCCGAGACGCCCTCCTCGAGCCGAGCGACGACCATGGCCCCGGCGAAGAGATCGTGGTCAATCGATTTGAGTCCGCCCTTCCCTACGTAATCGGAAAGAAGGCCGGCGCGAAGGACGGAACGTTGGTGCGTATCAATCTGAGCGGTCGCCTCGCGAGGTCGATCCTCATAGGTGTGGAAAACGGTAGGGCGAAGGCACTCGAGCGTTCGGGCGACACGCCGACGATGGAGCTCACGACACCCGTCGCGATCTTTTGGCGCCGCGCGGCGGGACGTATCTCTGCTGATGCGTTTCTGCGAGCGTCGGCGACCGACGTACGCGGCGATGAGAAGTTGGCTCGGGCGTTCAGCGAAGCGCTCGCCATAATGATTTAGAGATTTTCGCTCGAGCCGGTAGGCTGGCATCTCTTATGCGCGCTACCACCACCACCCTGGAGAACAACCGAGTCAAGCTGGTCGTCGAGGTCGACGAACCCGAGATGGAAGAGGCCATTGACGCCGCCGCGTCGAAGCTCTCCAAGCAGGTCAGCATCAAGGGCTTTCGCAAGGGGAAGGTCCCAAAGAGCGTCCTCATGGCTCACCTCGGCGGCCCGAGTGCGCTGCGCAGCGAGGCCATTCACGATTCGATTCCCGATTTCTACGCCCACGCGGTCTCGGACACCCTGATCGACCCCATCGCCCAGCCCGAGATCAACATCACGGCGGGTGAAGAGGAGGGGAACCTCGTCTTCGAGGCCGACGTCGAAGTCCGCCCGGAGCTCGAGATCTCGGGGCAGGGCGATCTGCGCGTGACGATCCCGTCGCCGGTCGTGACCGACGAGGAGGTTGACGCACAGATCGACCGGTTCCGCGAGACCGACGCCGTTCTCAAAGAAGTCGACCGACCGATCGTCACGGGTGACCTCGTGACGATGGATGTCCACGTCCAGCAGATCGACTCCGAGGCGGAACCCCTTGACATGAGCGATTTCATGTACACCGTAGGCTCGGGTTCGATCACCGAGGGCGTCGATGAGCTGATTCTCGGTCTGAAGGCGGGCGAGGACCTGAAGCTGAACGGCAACCTCGGCCAAGGTGGTGTCGCCACGTACGAGCTCACCCTGAAGAAGGTGCAAGAGCGCGAGCTTCCCGAGCTCTCCGACGAGTGGGTCCAGGAGAACACCGAATGGGAGAGCGCGGCGGAGATGCGCGATCGCATCTTTGATCAGATGCGCCGGATGCGGATCGCGGAGGCGCGGCGGACCCAGCGCGACGCGGTGTTGGTCGCACTGAGCGAACTGGTGAGTGCCGACGCGGTGCCCGATGCGCTCGTACAGGACGAAACCAACGAGCGCCTGCACGATCTCGGCCACCGGCTCGAACAGCAGAAGCTGAACCTCGACACCTTTCTCCAGGTCACCAACCAGAGCCCCGACCAGCTCCTCGAGACCCTGCGCGCCGACGCGACGCGCGCGGTGCGCATCGACCTCGCCCTGAGAGCCCTCGTGCGTGCGGAGGGTCTCGAACCTAGTGAGGAAGAGGTTGACGAAGAGCTCGCCTCGACCGCCGAGGCGATGAACGTGGCGCCCGACATCTTGCGCACGAATCTGCGCGACACCGGTCGCATCGTCACGTTCCGGTCTGAAGTGGCGAAGATGAAGGCGTCGAAGTGGCTCAACGAGCACGTGACGTTCATCGATCCCGAGGGTGTCGAGATCGACCCGTCCCTCTTGAAGCCCGACGAGTCCGACGGGTCGGACGAATTAGACGCCGAATTAGACGCCTAGGGTAGTTCCGTGAACGACAACTATCGAGCCCAGAACTACCTCGTCCCCACGGTCGTCGAATCGTCCAACCGTGGCGAGCGGGCCTACGACCTCTACAGCCGGCTGCTTCGCGAGCGCATCATCTTTCTCGGCACGCCCATTGACGACTCCATTGCGAACCTCGTGTGCGCCCAACTTCTGTTTCTCGAGTCCGAGGACCCCGATAAGGACATCAACCTCTACATCAACTCTCCCGGCGGCGACATCACCGGCCTGCTCGCGATCTACGACGTGATGAAGTACATCAAGTCCGACGTGTCGACCTTCTGCTTCGGTCAGGCGGCGTCGGCGGCCGCCGTGCTGCTCGGCGCGGGCGCGCACGGGAAGCGATTCGCGCTGCCGCACGCTCGGGTCTTGCTGCACCAGCCCTGGGGCGGCGTCGGCGGACAGGCGTCAGACATCGAGATTCAGGCTCGCGAGATCCTGCGCATGAAAGACCTCCTCAACTCGATGCTCGCGAGCGACACGGGCCAGTCGGCCGAACGAGTCAATAAGGACACCGACCGCGACTTCATCATGAGCGCCGAAGAGGCCGTGGAATACGGCCTGATTGACGAAGTCATCTCCAACCGGCTCTAAGGTACCTGGTTTTGCGGGTGCGGGACCGTAGGATGGGCGCGGCGGTAGGTCTGTCGGAGGGTGTCCGTGACAAAAATCGGTGAAGGCAGCGATCTCATCAAGTGCAGCTTCTGCGCGAAGGGTCAAAAGCAGGTAAAGAAGCTCATCGCGGGACCGAGCGTGTACATCTGCGACGAGTGCATCGACCTCTGCAACGACATCATCGCCGACGAGTTCGGCGACCGTCCTGAGTTCGTTCTCGACGAGCTGCCGACGCCCCGCGAGATCTCGGCCTTCCTCGACGAGTTCGTCATCGGACAGATTGACGCGAAGAAGATCCTCGCCGTCGCCGTCTACAACCACTACAAGCGCATCCAGACTGGCCCCCTGCACGACGACGACGTCGAAGTCGCGAAGTCCAACGTGCTGCTGCTCGGCCCGACGGGATGCGGCAAGACCTTCCTCGCACAGACGCTCGCACGCATGCTGAACGTGCCCTTCGCCATTGCTGACGCGACCGCCCTCACCGAGGCCGGCTACGTCGGTGAAGACGTGGAGAACATTCTGCTGAAGCTGCTCTCGGCGGCGGACTTTGACGTGAAGCGCGCCGAGCGCGGCATCATCTACATCGACGAGATCGACAAGATCGCGCGCAAGGCGGAGAATCCCTCGATCACCCGTGACGTGTCGGGCGAGGGCGTCCAGCAGGCACTCCTCAAGATCCTCGAAGGGACCGTCGCGAGCGTTCCGCCACAGGGCGGCCGCAAGCACCCTCACCAAGAATTCATCAACATCGACACCTCGAACATCTTGTTCATCTGTGGCGGCGCGTTCTCCGGCCTCGAAGAGATCATCGAGCGCCGCCTCGGCAAGAAGTCGATGGGCTTTAACCAACCGGTGCAGTCCAAGCGTCACGGTGACATCGAGCTGTTCCGCCACGTCCTACCCGAAGACATGGTCAAGTTCGGTCTCATTCCCGAGTTCATTGGTCGACTGCCGATCGTGGGCGCGGTCCAGCAGCTCGACCGCGAGATGCTGATCCAAGTGCTCACCGAACCGAAGAACTCACTCGTGAAGCAGTTCCAGCAGGTGCTCGCGATGGACGGCGTCGAACTGGTCATTGAGCCCGACGCGCTCGAAGCGATCGCCGACCTCGCCCTCGAACGCGGAACCGGCGCGCGCGGTCTTCGTTCGATTCTGGAAAACGTCCTGCTCGAACCGATGTTCGACGTGCCGGGTCGAAGCGACGTGGTGAAGTGTGTCGTGACGGCGGCCTCCGTGCAGCAGCACGAGGCGCCCAGCTACGAAATGCGAAAGGCGACGCGAACCCGTCGCGCCAGCTAAACCGTGCGTTTCGCGTCCTACGCTGAGGCGTTGAGTTGGCTCGAGTCGCACGTCGACTTCGAGCGCGTCGCGCCCAATCGCCAGCCCGTTCCCACGCTCGAGCCGGTCAGGGACACGCTGGTCCAGTTCGCTGATCCCCAGGGCGATTATCCGACGATTCACGTGACCGGAACAAACGGCAAGGGCACGACGACGACGATCACGAGTGCGCTGCTCCAGGCGACGGGGTTGCGCGTCGGCGCCTTCACGAGCCCGGACCTGCACGCGGTGAACGAGCGCATTGCGGTGAACGGAATCGCGATCGACGACGACGCTTTCATCACGGTCCTCGAACGACTCTCTGACGTCGAGTCCGTGACGGGGACCGTACTCACGCGCTTCGAGCTGCTCACGGTCGCGGCACTCCTGCACTTCTCCGACGAAGGCGTCGACGTTGCGGTCATCGAGGTGGGGATGGGCGGTACGTGGGACTCGACCAACGTGATCGATTCGGACGTCGCGATCTTGACAAACGTGGACCTTGATCACACCGCCGTGCTCGGCACGACGGTCGGCGAGATCGCGAGCGACAAGGTCGGCATCTTTCGCCACGACGGCGTCGCGATCGTCGCGACGAACAACGCCATCGTGGTCGAGATCGCCCAGCAGCGGGCGAAGGAACTCGAGACGACACTGTGGCTGCTCGACGACGAGTTCGTGCTCGAGGAGAACGAGCTGGCGCTCGGCGGACGATTCATTACGGTACGGACCCCCTACGCGCGCTACGAAGAGGCGTTCGTCGATCTCCACGGAATCCACCAGGGCGTGAACGCCGCCACGGCGATCGTGGCGGCCGAAGCCTTCCTCGGACGCGCGCTCGGTGAGGACGTCGTGTCAACAACGCTCGCGAACGTCCACATGCCGGGCCGGATGGAAATTGTCGCGCGGAATCCGCTGGTCGTGGTCGACGGCGCGCACAACCCCGCGGGTGTGCGCGCGCTCGTGGCGACACTGGACGGAGCCTTTGACGTGCGCGGCGAGCGTCGTTGCGTGCTCGGCATGCTCACCGGTCGCAACGTGGATGACATGATCACGCCGCTGCTCGGCGCGGGCTTCAGTGAGTTCTACTGCTGCGCGCCACACTCACCGCGCGCGGTGCCGGTACGCGAGGTCGTTGCGGCGCTCGAGAGAAATGGCGCCGTCGCGTACGAACACCCCAACGCGAAGGTCGCCCTCGCACACGCGCGGGAACGCTCGACCGACGAAGATCTGATCGTCGTCACGGGCAGTCTCTATCTCGTTGCGGAGATACGCGGCGAAGTGCTGCACGTGCCCTCACGACATCTTTCGTGAGGATGTTAGGTTTTCTTGAGTGAAGAGAACCCTCGTGATCGTAAAACCCGATGGTGTCGAGCGCGGACTCGTCGGAGAGATCGTGTCGCGGCTCGAGCGTAAGCAGCTGCGCATCGTCGCGGCGGAACTTCGCAGCATTGACGAAGCAACCGCCAAGCAGCACTACGCCGAACACGAAGGAAAGCCGTTCTTTGACGCGCTCGTCGGGTTCATCACGCGGTCGCCGGCCCTCGTCATGGTCATTGAAGGACCAGAGGACACCTGGAAGGTCGTGCGCACAATGATGGGTGCGACCAATCCGAAGGAGGCAGCACCCGGCACCATTCGCGGTGACCTCGCCATCGAGATGTCAGAGAACCTGGTTCACGGTTCTGATTCGAACGAATCGGCCGCTCGAGAAATAAAGATTTTCTTTCCAGAGTTGGCTTAACGAGTTCCACTGGCTCGCCGGAGCGATCTTGGCCTAGCCTTGTAGACGAGCGCATCGTCGCACGCCGCTAGAAGGAATCTATGGTTGACAGTCGTTTCTCACTCTTGGGCCGTGATATGGCGGTCGACCTGGGCACGGCGAACACCCTCGTCTACGTGCGGGGTCGCGGAATTGTCCTGAACGAGCCCTCCGTCGTCGCGGTCGACGTGAAAGACGGAAAGCCTCTGGCCGTCGGCGCCGAAGCCAAGCGCATGATCGGTCGCACGCCGAGCAACATCCAGGCCATTCGGCCCCTGAAGGACGGCGTGATCGCGGACTTTGAGATCTGCGAGAAAATGTTGCGCTACTTCATCCACCGCGTCCACCAACGCCGGTTCGCGAAGCCTCGCATGGTCATCTGTGTGCCCTCGGGCATCACCGGCGTCGAGCAGCGCGCGGTCATGGAGGCAGCGGAGTTTGCTGGCGCTCGCAAGGCGTACATCATCGAAGAGCCGATGGCCGCCGCGATCGGTGCCGGACTGCCGATCCACGAACCGACGGGCAACATGGTTGTCGACATCGGCGGCGGCACGTCGGAGGTCGCGGTCATCTCGCTCGGGGGCATCGTGACGAGTCAGTCGATACGCGTCGGTGGGGACGAACTCGACGAGGCGCTCGTGGCCTACGTCAAGAAGGAGTTCCAGCTCGCCCTCGGTGAGCGCACGGCCGAAGAGATCAAGATGCAGCTCGGCTCGGCGTTCCCGCTCGAAGAAGAGCTTCGCGCAGAGATTCGCGGTCGCGACCTGGTGACCGGCCTGCCAAAGACGGTCATCATCTCGACCGAACAGATCCGAGAAGCCATCTCCGAGCCGGTCCAGGCGATTGTTGACGCCGTGAAGGTGACGCTCGATCGCACGCCGCCCGAGCTGTCGTCGGACCTCATGGAGCAGGGCATCGTCCTCACCGGCGGCGGGGCGTTGCTCGCGGGCCTCGCGGCTCGACTGGAGTACGAGACCAACATGCCGATCATTGTGGCGAACGACCCTTTGAACTGCGTGGCGCTCGGCAGTGGCATGTGCCTCGAAGAGCTCGAAGTCTTCGCGCGCATGTTGAAGACCAGTCCTTCGCGTTAGCGCGTGGCCACGGACCGTTCGCGTCGACGTGCCTGGACCTTTTCTGTCGCAGTACTCGCGACACTGCTGATCCTCTACCTGACGACGGGTGTGTCATCGGGGCTGCGCAGTGGCGCGAACATCATCATCTCTCCCTTCAGCTGGGCCGTGAACGCGATTGCTCGTCCCGTCGGCCACACGCTCGCGGGTACCATCGACTACAGCGACGTGGTTGCTCAGAACGAGAAGCTGCGCTACGAGCTCGGCAAGGCCGAGGAGCGGGCCAACGAAGGGTGGGCCTTCGCTCGCCAGCTTGAGCAAGTGACGACCGAGCTCAACGTGCCCTTCGTCGGATCAATTCCCACGGTGGCGGTGCAAGTGATCTCGCTCTCGCCGACGAATTTCGCCGCCACCGTGGAGATCTCAAAGGGCCGCAACAGCGGGATCCTCGCGGGCATGCCGGTCGTGGCGAACGGCGGGCTCGTCGGGCGGGTGATGGCGACCTCATCCAACACCGCGACGGTGCGGCTCATCACCGACACTGCCTCGTCGGTCGGCGTGACGTTCAAGTCGAGTAAGACCGACCTCATCGTGTCGGGCCGAGGGCTCAACAATGGACTCGGAGCGACGTCGGTGCCGCTCAACTCGAGCGTCGGACCGGGTACGACGCTCTCAACGGACGGGCTCAACGGGGCGCTCTATCCCGCGGGACTGCCCGTCGCGACGGTGCAGAAGGTCACGCTCACCCCGGGGGCCGCGACGTACAACCTCACGCTGCAGCCAGCCGCCGACCTTCGGCACCTGACGTATCTCGACGTGGTGCTCTGGGAGCCGCCTGCGTGAGAAAGGCGCTCGTACCAGTGACCCTGGTGACGCTTCTGCTCGTGGCGGTCCAGCTGTCGATCTTCTCCTCGTGGCGATTCGCGGGGGTTGTTGTCATGATCGTCTGGCTCTGGCCGCTCGCGGTCGGTCTCACGGGGCTGACGACTCTCGCACTCTGGAGCGCCATCGTCGCGGGAGTGTTCTTTGACACGCACGCGACGACACCGTTTGGGCTCACCGCGCTCGTGGCCCTCATCCTCGCGTACAGCGCGTCGCGGCTTGGTCGCGAGGGTGTGGGTGACCTCGATTCCGCGGCGTGGTGGGTGACCCCGCTCATCGCGGCGGCGTTCGGATTTATCGCGCCCGCGATCTTCGTGGGCGCAAGCTTCTTCACGTTCAACTTCTCGCTCTGGCGCGACAGTCTCGTCGCTGCGATGATGGTGAACGCTGCGGCGTTCTTCATTTTGGCTCGACCCATGACTCGGCTCGCCCGCTGGGTTGGCAACATCGGTGGGACACCTCGATGAGTGGTTCGTGGCGCGATCGTCCCACTGGTTCGTGGTTCACACGGCTCTGGCGGCCCTGGGAGTCACTCCACCCGTTTCGAGGTCGCGGACGCACGATCAACGAGCCAAAGCCCGTCGGTATCAGAGACCTCATGGCCTCTCCCGAGGAGGTCCAAGCGCGACCGGCGCGCCGCTGGCTCGTGATCGGGGGCTTCTTCTTCATCCTCCTCATCGCGTTGATCGTGCGCCTGTTCTTTCTTCAGGTCGTTGACTACAAAGCTTCGGCCGCCAACGTCAACTCGAACTCGCTGCGCTTCACGACGATCCCTGCGACGCGCGGCATGATCCTTGACCGCGCGGGAAGCCCCCTCGTGACGAACATCACGACGACCGAGATCCGCCTCTCGCGCGCCGAGGCGGCGCTCCATCCAACGATCAAGGGTTCGCTGTCGTCACTGACCGGGCTCAGCGTGAAGCAGATCAACGCGGACCTCGCGAACCAGCAGTACAGCCCGTACCAACCAGCGCCCATCATGAGCAACGCGCCCGCGCGCGACGTCGAATTCATCAAGCTGCACCCGGGGGAGTTTCCGGGCGTCTCGGTGCTCGACACGTCGACCCGGTCCTACCCCGACGGCGGCAGCGTTGCCGCTCAGGTGCTCGGGTACGTCGGACCCATCACCGGTTCGGAGATCAAGGCCAACCCGGGCGCGGGCTACCAGACCGACTCGACGATCGGCAAGAGCGGCATCGAGTCCTACTACGAGCAGTACCTGCGGGGCAAAGAGGGCACGAGCACCCTCGAGGTGAACGCGAACGAACAGATTCTCGGCGCGATCAAGACGACCGAACCCACGGTCGGTGACTCGGTCGTCCTCAACATCGATGCCCCCTTGCAACATCAGCTCGAGAGCTATCTGAGCACCGAGATCCTCGCCGACCGGCACTCGATCGACCCCGTGTCGAAGAAGGTCCCCGAGGCCCTGAACGGTGCCGCCATTGTCATAAATCCAAACAACGGCGAGATCTACGCAATGGCGAGCTACCCCTCCTACAACCTCAACTCTTTCGTGAACGGGCTATCCAACGCTCAATACGGGAAGCTCATCAACGAGGGGGCCTTCAACAACTACGCCATCCAAGGCCTCTACACCCCGGGTAGCACCTTCAAGCTCGTCACCGCGACAGCCGATTTGCAGACCGGCATCCTTCCCGCCTACCAGCTGGTCGACGACACCGGAACATTCGTGGTTCCCAACTGCTACAAGACCGCTAACCACGGCCTCTGCACCTTCCACGACGATGACAACTCGGCGGCAGGTTCGATCGACCTGCCGACGGCCCTGACGGTCTCGTCGGACTACTACTTCTACAACCTCGGCTATCTCTTTTGGTCGGACCAGGCGAGGTACGGGCTCACGCCTATCCAGAACGTGGCGGCCGAATACGGACTCACCGAACCAACCAACGTTGACCTACCCAACGAGGCGACCAGCCGAGTGGACTCGCCCGAAGTGCGTAAGCAGCTTCACGCCGAGGACCCGAGCGCGTTCCCGTACGTGACCTGGTACACGGGTGACAACATCGAGATGGCGTTCGGCCAGGGGACGACGGCCCTCACGCCCCTCGCGCTGGCGAACGCCTACGCGACCTTTGCCAACGGAGGAACTCGCTACGCACCAGAAGTGGCTGCCGCGATCATCAGCCCCCACGGACAGATCGTCGTGCGCTACACGCCCCGCGTGATTGGGCACGTCAATCTGCCCGCAAGCGTGCGCGATCCCATCCTCCAGGGGTTAAGTGGCGTCGTCCAAAGCCCCAAGGGAACGGGGTACCCGGCCTTTCAGGCGTATTTCCACCACTCGCTCGCCAGCTTTCCGATCGCCGGCAAGACCGGTACCGCGAGCAACGCCCCCAACGAGGAACCGAACTCCTGGTTCGTCGGATTCGGTCCGACGACCCACCCCGACTATGTGGTGCTCTGCGTGATTGATGAGGGTGGCTACGGCGCCGACGCGTCCGCGCCGGTCGTTGCGAAGACCTTCGACTATCTCGTGAGCCACCCGGTGCCGGCGCTTCGACTGACCCCCGCGCTCACGACACCGACGAAGTCGAAGTCTTCAAAATCGAAGTCCCATAAGGGTTAGGGCTCCACAACGACCACAACGAGCGTGTCCTCGACCCCTTCTACAACGACCACAACCCCCGCGACAACGACGACCAATCGGTCAGGTTAGGGCCCCAATGGGCTAGCCTGAATGTGTTGGGCGTATTGACGCAGAGGGTGTCAACCGCAGAGAACGTCGTCGTAACGCAGTGTGTTCACTCCGTTGCGTACAGGTAATAGAGGACAATTCGTGGCACTTACAAGTGCGCTGTATCTGTTAGGGCTCCTCCTAGTTCTCCTGGTCACGGCCCAACGAGCCTTTTTCACCTATCCCGTCGTCGTGGCAGCGCCACGTCTGGCAACCAGTGGCGCATGGCGCTACGACCCCACTCAAAAGAACGCAAGGAGTACCCGTCGTGAGCGACGAA
>JBAUSF010000230.1:0-14528 GCA_049581565.1 Acidimicrobiales bacterium | reverse complement strand
TTGAGGGGGTCCAAGAACTTGGCGTTCTGAAGGGTCTGACCGCCCACGTAGAGCTGGCCGATGTCGGGCGTGGTGCCCGCGAGCTCCGATGACTGGAGCAGCGTGTCAAAGGCCGTCGACGAACCCATGGGCTCTTGGATGATCTTCACGTTGATGTTCGGGTTCGCCTTCATGAAGAGGTCGACGCCCTTTGTGAGGAAGGACTTTGACGCGGGCACGCCGACCGAACCGGCTGCAAGCGGGTCGTTCCAGATCGTGATCGTGGTCTTCGAACTCGCGCTCGCACTGGAAACCAGCGCCGCGCCCGCGACCATGGTGATGGCGACACCAACGGCTGCCATCTGGTGGCGTCGCTGTGACCAACGACCCCTCTTGCTGATACGAAACATGCAGCCCCCCAAAAAGATAGTGTTCCAATAATTGGAACTAAGTTCCAATTAGTTCCTGGCACATTAGGTGAGTACGTCGCCTCTGTCAAGTACGGGCACGTCCCGTCGTCCCATGCTCGCCATTACGGCACCGACCGCACCGGCTCGCTACAGCTTCAGGTACATGATGTGCAGCCCGACGAGGCCGTGTTCGCGGTGATCAAAGGCCTCGGGCACGGTCGCGAGTATCTCGAATCCGAGGCGGCGCCAGAGGCGTATCGCCGCGACGTTCGTCTCGACGACGGCGTTGAACTGCATGGCGGCGTAGCCCGTCTCTCTCGCCCAGTCGACGACGGCGCGACCGAGCTCGCTGCCAACGCCATGCCCCTGGTAGTTCGGATCAACCATGAAGCTCGCGGTCGCCACGTGCGAGCCGCGCCCAGGTCGATTCGGTCCCATCTTCGCGGTGCCGACGACGCGTCCTTCGTTGACGGCAACGATCACGCGCGAGGGCGGTGGCTCCATCCATATCGGCCGGGCCTCGTCGCGGGTGAGATTGGCCGGGTAGCCGTAAGTGTCGCCCGCCGCCACGATGGAGGCGAAGAACGGGTAGATCACCTCCCAGTCCCCGTCGATCGCCTCTCGGATGATCATGGCTGAAGAGTAGTCACGGTGGCGACAAAAGTGTGGCCTTCCATGAACGCCTTCGTTAGAGATCGTTGCCGGCGTATGAGAGATTGAAGCTCTTGTTGACGAGCGGAAAGTCGGGCACCAGCGTGTCGGCGAGCGACACGGCGAGCGCGGGCCAGTTGAAGAACGACGGATCGACGACCCGACATCTCGTGACCAGACCCCTCTCGTCAACCTCTACGCGATGGGCGACGGCGCCACGCCAACCTTCGACCACGCCGAACCCGGCGCCTTCGCGGGGGCGAACCGGCGCGTGCTGCTCAAGGTGCTGCGGTCGGCTCGTGAAGTCGCGAAGGAGGGCGAACGACTGGCGAACTTCGTCAACTCGCTGATGGAACCTCGCGAGGACGTCACCCTCGCTAAAGGTGACCGGCGCGAAGGACGAGTCCACCGACACGTAGGGGTGGTCGAATCGGGCGTCGACTCCGATCCCCGACGCCCGGGCCGCGACCCCGAGGGTGCCCATGGCGCGAGCGTCAGCGCCGGACAGGATCGCCGTCCCCTCGAATCGGTCGATGACGACGCTGTTGGCGAGGATGAACGACACGAGCTCGTCGAAGTCCCGTTCGACGTCGATGAGCGCGGACTCGCTCGGCAGCCTCATCAGTGAGGTCCAGCCCGGTCCAATCGCTCCGCGCAGCAATCGGTGTCCGGTCACCGATTCGTTGAGACGCAAGAGCCTCTCGCGTAGCACCATGGCGCGCGCGTGCGCGACGCCAAAGCTCACGTCGCTGCAGAGGGCCCCGACGTCGCCGACGTGGTTGTAGAGGCGCTCGAGCTCTAAGAGGACGGAGCGGCTGACCCGAGACTCCTCGGCAACGGTGACGCCGAGCGCGTCTTCGATGGCCGCACAGTACGCGAGGGTGTGGCCAACGGCCGTGTCCCCGGAGATGCGTTCGGCGATCGCGACACCGTCTTCGGCCGATCTCCCTTCGAACATTCGCTCGATGCCGCGATGGAGGAACCACAGGCGAGCGGTCATCTTGAGAATGGTCTCACCCACGACCGAGAACCGGAAGTGCCCCGGCTCGATGAGCCCCGCGTGGACCGGGCCCACCGGAATTTCGTAGACGCCGGTGCCGCTCACCTCGAGGTAGGGGTACGGCCGCCCGTCGCGAAGCATGGTGGGCACGTCCCCGGCGTCGTGCCGCATCGGATACCAGAGTTCGGGCCAGTGCGAGTGCCGCACCAGTGGCCGCAGGAACGGATGGCCTTCGGGCACGATGCCGAACGTGTCGTGCATCTCGCGTTCGAACCGACCGGCGGGGAATGAAAGATCGCTCAGCGTCGGCACTCCCGGCTCGTGGGGATCCAGTCGGACGGTGACTTCACGTCGTTCCCCGACAGCGCCACGCACGAAGACGTAGACGACCCTGAGGAATTCGCGGTCATCGTGCGCGGCGACGAGGGCTATGCGGTATCCGTCCTCGAGCGCCGTTCGTGCGAAATCGTGCAGCGCTTCGGGCGCCACCTCGTATTCGTGCGCTGCCGTCATCGGGCCACCACGTGTGCGGCCGCGTGCAGAAAGCCAAGCAGGGGCCACGCCGACACTCCGAGCACGGCGCACACGACAAGTGCGCTCACGAGAGGAATGGCGAGGGACCTCGCGGCAACGGATGAGGACGCGCCCGCACCAAAGAGCACGCGGCGGGCGTGGTTCGTGATCGAGGCGAAGATGGCGCCGAGACAGACCAAAGAGGCCGCAACGACCCACCAGAGTCCGACGTTCACCTCCGCGCGAGCCATCGTGAACTCACTAATGAACAGGCTGAAGGGAGGAAAACCGAGCAGCGCGATCAGCCCGACGCCAAAGACTCCTCCGAGCAGCGGCCGCCTGGCGAGCAGTCCCCTCAGCTTCGCCATCTCCGTCGTTCCCTCGGTGTGGGCGATCTCGCCCGACGAGATGAACAGCGTCGACTTCGTGAGTCCGTGGCCCAGCATGTGCAACAACACCGCGGCGATCGCGAGCGGGCTTCCGGCCGCCGCCCCGAGCGCAAGGAGTCCCATGTGTTCAATGCTCGAGTAGGCGAGCATTCGCTTCAGGTCTCGCTGGGCGATGAGCATCCCGGTCGCGAGCACCAGCGACAGTAGGCCGACGACCAGGAACAGCGCGCGCGGAAAGGTCGGTCCGAGCGCAATGTCCGCGATTGCCTTGAATCGCAAGAGTGCGTAGAAGGCGACCGTCAAGAGGACGCCCGACATCAGCGCCGACACCGGTGCGGGTGCCTGGCTGTGCGCGTCGGCGAGCCAACTGTGCGTCGGGGCGAAGCCCACCTTGGTGCCGTACCCGAGCACGAGCAGAGCGAGCGCGAGCCGCACTACCCCGTGGTTGAGGTGGGGCGCGATCGCCATCAGCGAGGTCCAGTTGAGCGACGCGGTACCCGAGAGACGGGTACCCGCGTGCAGCGCGGCGAAGTAGATCAAGACCGTGCCGAGAAAGGCCAGTGCGATACCTACCGAGCAGAGGATCACGTATTTCCACGACGCCTCGAAGGCCTTCTTCGTTCGGTGATGGCTCACCAGAAAGGTCGTCGCAATCGTCGTCGCTTCGATGGCGACCCACAGGACGCCGAGGTTCGCGGTGAGCACGGCGAGCAGCATGCAGGTAATGAAGACCTGCATCAAGACGACGTAGCTGCTCGCGTGTCGTCTGCTCGTCGTTCCCTCGCCAATCTGCCGCTCCATGACTCGCGGCGTTTGGAGCGTCGCGAGGGAGGCGACGGCGCCGATGACGATCACCATGAATGAACTGAGCGAGTCCGCCCGAAGCGTCCCGCCGAGCGCGTTCACCGCGTGGTGCGACTCGGTCTCGACGCACAGACCTATACCGAGCGCCAACACGGCGATGGCCGAGCCCGCACTGAGCCAGCCGACCGCGGCACGCCAGGAGACGACCAACGCGAAGAGCCCCGCGAGTAGTGGGACGGCGAGGGTGGCGAGGATCAGCATCAGTCGTGCAGCTCTTTCATCTCGTCGATCTCGAATGAGCCGTACCGGTCGTTGGCGCTCACGACGAGCAGTTGCAGGACCACGACGACGAGCAGGACGTCGAGTGAGGAGCCGAGTTCCACGATCAGCGGCACACCGGCCGTGAGGAGAAAGGTCACGAGCGCGACACCGTTGTCCACGAGGAGCAAGCCGACGATCTGAGAGACGGCCCGTCGGCGCGTCACGAGCATGAAGTAGCCAACGAGCACCGTCGCGATGCCGAGCGGAACGAGTCGTGTCGCGTCCGACGGCGACAGTGCCGTGAGCTTCGTGCTCACGACGTAGGCGATAACGATCAGGCCGGACGCGGCGACGAGCGACGACGGCACGTTGATGAGTGGCGTGCTCTCGCGCCGCCGCACGTCGCGTCGAAGGACGCGACGCAGCAGCCACGGGACGAAGAATCCCTTGACCACAAGGATCAGCACCGCGGTGACCGCGAGAGCGACGGCGTGCTCGTGCCAGGCGAGCGTGCCCGCAACGCCCGCAAGCGCGACGCCCTGAAGGCCGAGGATCGCGACCACGGAGCGCAGCTGTCGTCGCCAGATGGTCATAACGGCGCACACCAGCACCGCGCCCGCGCCGAGCTCGAGCGCCCCGGAGAAGAAGGAGGTACTCATCGTGTCGCGAGGTCCGTGATGACGGCAAGTACGGCGAGCACGAATCCACCCGCCAGAAGTTCGGGCACGCGAAAAAGTCGAAGCTTTGCGCTGTGGACCTCGATGAGGGCGATGCCGACGGCGAGTACCGAGGTCTTTAGCGCCAGGAAGATCACGCCGAGCAGCAGTGCCAGATAAGAGGTCCCCGTCGCGATGCCCCACGGAACAAAGAGGCTCGCGAGCAGCGAGAGAAACAGTCCGAGGCGCATTGCTGCAGCGAGCGTGACCTGTCCGAGGTCGCTCCCCGAATACTCGAGCACCATGGCCTCGTGGATCATCGTCAGCTCAAGGTGCGAGCTCGGGTTATCGACGGGTAGTCGGCCCGATTCGGCGATGATGACGATCACGAGTGCGACCAGGGCGAGTAGCCGCGTTGGCGTCGACGCCCACACCGGGTGCGAGAGGGTCGTCGTCACGATTGCTGGCAGATTCGAGCTGCCCGCTTGAATGGAGAGCGCGACAACCGCAACGAGCAAAGCGGGCTCGGCGAGTGCGCCGATCGTGATCGCTCGGCTCGAGCCCATGCCGCCAAATGCGGTCGCCGTGTCGAGGCCACCGAGCGCCAGTGCGATGGAGCCCGTGAGCAAGAGATAGACGATCACGAACACGTCTGCGCTGCCGCTCAACATCGGGTGCGTCGTCGCGAGCGGTGAGATCGCGACGGCGAGCGTGGTCGCGCCGAGAACGATGGTTGGCGCGAGCGCTAACACGAGGGTCGAGTACTCGACCCTCAGTCGCTCTTTCGACATCAGCTTTCTAATGTCACGCAGCGGCTGGCTGACAGGCGCCCCCACCCGTCCTTCCGCACGAGCTCGGACCTTGGCGATGACGCCGAGGAGGATCGGCGCGCCGAGCGCGAGCACCACGACTTGGACCAGTGAGGCCATTGCGGCGTAGCCAACGGTATCAACGCTCATGCGAGCACCACCAACACGATGACGAGCGCGACGAGTCCAAAAGCGAGGTAGCGATGGATGCTGCCATTTTGGAGACGTCGCGCCGATTCGCCCGCGCGGGTGAACGTACGTAGCGCCGGAAGGTAGGCGAGCCGCTCAACGGCGTCGTCCACCTGGCTCTCGTAGGAGAGCGACTGCTCGTAGAAGCGTGACTCGACTTCGTGGGTGACCTCAAGGTCAATCTCGGGACGAAGCACGTCGGCGAAGACCCGCTGCATCGGTTCGGCAAACGAGGTCGCGGTGTACTGCATTCGCGGCGTCGGTTGGCTCGCTCCCCCTCGCCACGCAATGACGTGGCGCGCGGGTGCGCGGCGCCACGTACTCGCGGTCCTGATGAACGCGACGATGACGACAAAGAGCGCGAGGAGGAACATGGGCTCGATCATTCCGTGAAGATGACTGAGCGCGAGTCCTATTCCCGATTTCACCGGTGAGCCACCCGACTGCGCGGTCGCGATCGCGTGACTGAGCGCCCTCGTCGCGAGTCCGGGTGCAACGCCGAGCACGACGCAGGGAACGGCGAGCATCAGCATCCCTGCCTGCATCGACCGTGGAACCTCGTGCGCCTCCCTCGCCCCCGAAGAGCGAGGCTGTCCGAGAAACCCGATGCCGAAGGCCTTCACGAAGGCGACCACGGTCAGCCCGCCCGTTAGCGCGAGCGCCACCACGCCCGCGAGCAACACGATCAGCGTCGAATCGCGATGATCGGCAAAGCCGTGGAGCAGACCCTGGAGCAACAGCCACTCGCTCGAGAACCCCGCGAACGCGGGTACTGCGACGAGAGAGAGGGCTCCCACGCAGAACAGTGAAGCCGTCACGGGAATCCGACGAATAAGACCGCCGAGTTCGTCCAGATTGCGCGTACCCGAAACGCGCTCTACGGAGCCGGCGGCGAGAAAGAGAAGGCTCTTCATTGCGGCGTGCGCGACCACGAGCATCATCGCACCTAACAGCGCCAGGCGAGCCACTCCGGAGTGCCCGGTCGTTGCCAGCGCTCCCGAACAGCCAACGCCAATCAGCACGAGCCCGATGATGTCGATCGTCGAATACGCGAGCAAGCGCTTGAGGTCGGTGCTCGTCGCGGCGTGGAGAGCACCGAAGAGCGCCGACGCGACACCGAGCGCGACGACAACCATCCACCACCAGAGCACGCCCGCACCAAGCAGCCCGAAGCCAATTCTCACGACGCCGTACACACCCATGGCAACCATCACGCCCGACATCAGGGCCGAGACGGGGCTGGCCGCCTCCGGGTGGGCCTTCGGCAGCCAGACGTGAAAGGGGACGGCACCGGCCTTCGAAGAAAAGCCGATGAGCGTGAGCACGAACGCACTCGAGCGGACGGCGAGCGACAGCGTCGTCGCGTGCGACGCGATGTCGACGAACGTGCTGCCGCCCTTCATCGATAGGAGCAGCAGGCCGAGCAAGATGAATGAAGCGCCGATTTGAGTCATCGCGGCGTACCACTGGGCCGCGATACGCGCTTCGGGACGTCGACGCTGCTCCACCACGATCAGCAGGGCCGAGCTCACGGCCATGAGCTCCCAGGCAAACATGAAGGTGGCGACGCTCGACGCCGTGGGCACCATCACGAGCGAGATCAAGAAGAGCATCACCAGGCTGAGCGCCGGCCGCGAGCGAAGTTCGTCATGCGCGTAGCCGACGCTGTAGATGAGAACGGCCACTCCGACGAACGAGGCCACGGCGACGAAGAGTGCGCCGAGGGGGTCAAGCGTCAGATAGAAACCCATGAGAGGAAGGATCTTTGACGTGTGAAACGTCGAGACGTGTCCATCGAGCAGTACACGACCGGACGCCACGAAGATAAGAGCACAGCCGGTCGAACCAACGAGTGCGAGAGCGGCCGCGCGGCGTTTCGCGGACACCGCGTTGGCCGCAACAATGGCGAAGAGTAAGCCGGCGAGTCCCGCCAAGAAGAGGGTCACGACTATCGGCCGGTGAGGCTTCGCAACGCCTGGGTGATCGCATTCGGATGCGGTGGACAGCCCGGCACGCTCACGTCAATCGCGACGTAGGAGTCCAACGTACCGTCTACTCCGTAGGCGTCCTTGAAGATTCCCCCGTTGACGGCGCAGTCACCGCACGCGACGACAAAACTCGGCTGTGGCAGCGCTTCGAGCGACCGTTCCAGCGCACCGACCATGTTTCTCGTGACGACACCCGTTACGAGGAGCCCGTCAGCGTGACGCGGCGAAGCGACGAGGCGCGCGCCGAAACGAGACGCGTCATAAGTCGGGGCGAAGGCGGACGCAATCTCGACTTCACAGCCGTTGCATGAGCCCACGTCCACGTGGCGAAGCTGCAGCGAGCCCTTGAGCTGCGTATCGATCACGACGTCAGGCTTCGGTGAAGGCTCAGTTTTCGCCCTGGAGAGGATCGATCGAATGACGGAGCCTCGTCGATTTTTCGGCGTCGACATCTCAGTCATGTCGAAGGTTCCGCTCAGGACGAGGGCGTTGCCCACGACGGCGCAACTCTGATCGGGAGTGTTGGGTCACGCTCATTCGGGCCCGACGAGATCTTCGAGAGTTTGACGGGCCCGCCCGAGCGTAGAAGCCAGCACCGCACGCGCGGCGGCGAGAAAGAGACCGACCGACGGATCGGTCACTCGATACGTCACCACGTTTCCTACCCGAGACGACTGAACAAGTCCCGTGTGCTTCACGACGTTGAGATGCTGGGACAGTGACGAAGGTTCTATGCCGGTAGCCGCCAAGAGGCTGCTGACCGACAGCTCGCCCTCGACGAGAAGCTCGAGGATCCGGACGCGTGTCGGGTGGCCGAGTGACTTGAAGAGCTCGGCCTTCGCCACATAGAGAGGTTTGTCATCTCGGACTTCATTCATGAACTTATTATATCCATGAATTTAGAAAATACTTAAGTCATTGGGCTGGCGCGGGTGGGCGGATTGATCAACCCGAGCGGCCGTGATTATTTCTTCAGTGAGGCGGTGAAAGGCTCAGACTGCGTGCAGGTTCCGAGACTCTTGATGTAGGACCTGGACGTGACCTTGCCCGTGGCCTTGCCGTCGCTGAACGAGCCACTGACGACCAGCGCGTCGGAGACGGTCTTACCGAAGTGATCGGTGGCGGCGCCGGAGAACTTCCCCTCCGTGATGGCAAGCGTCTTGAAGTGAAAGAGCGGTGCCACGTTCGCGGGGGCTCCGTTACACGTTTCGTCGAATCCGAGCACGAGGTGATCAATCGACGAGCTCGCCGCGTTCACGCTGAAGTTCATCGGGTAACCGGGACCGACGTATCCCGTGTACGAACCGCTCGGTATCGAGTTGCCGCTCCCGCCCGCGATGCCCGTAATACATATTGAAAGGAGACCAGCCGCAGCGAGAACCCGACGAAACCTTCTCGCTCCGTAGCGAGAAGTGCTCACCGACCGAAACCGGGCCTTCATTTTGGGGAGGCTAATGCCTTGATCTGCCGCCGGCAAGAAGGTGACGGGCCGGTTGCCTGATCCGCTGCGGCCCTGTCCCGGTATTTTGAGTTTGACCTCCCCACACGAGAAAGTTCGCGGTGCGACGTGACACGAGAGCGACGAGACGTCTTTGGCGAAGCCGTCGAGCAGTACGCGAACGCCCGGCCCGGATACCCCGAAGAGATGGTTGACGACGTCCTCTCCTACGGCGATCCCACCGCTGACGTGCTCGAGGTGGGTGCCGGCACGGGCAAGGCGACCGTCGCCTTCGCGGCTCGAGGCGTGTCACTCACCTGCCTCGAACCAGACCCCCGGATGGCCGCGCGACTCGAGGTCGAATGCGCAACCTATCCCAACGTCGCCATCGTGGTTGCGCGACTGGAGAATTGGTTCGTGCCGAGGAGGTATGACGTGCTCGTCGCCGCCCAGTCGTGGCATTGGGTGGATCCCGCACGGCGCTGGGACCTCGCCCACGACGCGGTTCGCACCGGGGGAACCATCGCTCTCTTTTGGAACAAGTACATCGTCGCCAAAGACGACACCCGAGCGGTACTTGCCGACATCGATCGCTGCTACCACGTCGACAGCGGATCGCCTAACGGTGTGACGTCCCGTGTCTACCCCGACGAGATCACCCTCGACGAGGGCTGGCCCGCCTACGGCCTCGCGAGCGACGCTCGGTTCGAGGATCTCGTAAGTCGGCGCTATCGCCGCCGACAGGCCTTCTCGACGCAGCGCTATCTCGACCTGCTCGCCTCGACGTCCTCGTACCGCATGATCGACGAGAGTGCTCGAAACGCACTCATGGACGAGGTGGGGGCGGTGGTCGAGCATGACGGCGGCGAGGTGGAGCTCGCTCTCGTCACCGATCTATTCCTTGGGCGTACCACCTAAGTCGTCGTCTTTCAGATACCGATCCAAGAACGTGATGATGCGCCGACGCGCGTCCGTCGCCGCCGATTCGTCGTATCCCTGACCGAGGAGTCGACCCACGACCGCCACAAGAACTCCGGGCCCACCCTCATGGCGGTTGAGGAACCCGTGACCCGCGTCGGGATATTCCTTCACGTCGTGGTCGATGTTGTTGGCCCGCAGTGCCCGCTCGAGTCGCTCGGCTCGACCCTTCAACATCCGATCCCTCGCGCCGTAGCTCGCCACAACAGGACACGCCGTGGCGAGGAACGTCTCGGCGTCCTTCGGCACTTCTCCGTAATTGACACTCGAGACGTCGTAGTGTCCGCTCGGAGCGAGCAAGAGCGAGAAGCCTCCGCCCATGCAGTAGCCGATCACGCCCACGCGACCGCTGCAGCGATCATTGTCGAGGAGCCACGAGCGCGCCGCGTCAATCTCGTCAAAGTTCCTTCCTCGGCGAGTTCGAAGATCGAGGAAGATCGAACGAAGACACGAGAGTTTGGAACCCGTCGAGAAGAGGTCGGGGGCGAAGGCGAGGTAACCCGACGACGCGAGCCATTCGCACTGACGTCGGAGGTCCCTCGTGATGCCAAAGACGTCGTGGATGACAACGACCCCCGGCCAGGGACCGTCGGCGGCGGGCTCGGCGAGATACCCGCGATGCGTTCCGTGGGCAGAAGAAAAAGAAACTTCGGTCACGCCAGTCCCCCGTCAACCAACCGCTCGCAGCGGCGCCTCAAATCTCTCGCCACACTGTCACAACGAGACAAGACACCGTTACGATACTTGTATGCCGAAAGCAACCTTATCGAATGACGCGGAGATTCCCACCACCGGAGATCTCACCCGCATCATGGAGAGCCTCTCTGTGCTGTCTCACTCTTTTTCTTCGTCCCGCCCGCACGAGCACCTGTTGAAAGAGGCCGGCGTTCGACTCGACCGCGCTGGCGCCAAGCTCCTGTTCAAGCTTTCGCGCTCGAGCGAGCCGTTGCGAGTGGGAGACCTCGCCGAGCTGCTCGGCGTCGACGCCCCCGCCGTCACGCGCAAAGTGCAGCAGCTGGAGCGAGAAGGCTACGTCGGAAGCGTGCCCGATCCCGAGGACAAGCGCGCAAAGCGCGTGAGCCTCACCCGGACCGGCGAGAGAGCCATTGATCACATGCTCGCCGCGATGAACAAGCGCCTCGAGCGCCTCTTTCAGGGCTGGACGAGCGGCGAGGTGGCCGACTTCGTGGTGTCGCTCGAGCGATTTGCCCGATCCCTTACCGCCGAAATGGAGAATGACCGTGACTGACGACCTCGTGCACGCAGTCGACGCCCCCGTAGAGCACGAGTTCACCAAAGAGGAGCACCGCAGGATTCTCGTGATCCTCTTCGCCCTCATGCTCGGCATGTTCCTCGCGGCACTCGATCAGACCATCGTGGCGACGGCGCTGCCGACCATTGCCGGCGACCTCCACGGACTCAACCACCTCGCCTGGGTTGTCACCGCCTACTTGATCACGTCGACGATCTCGCTGCCGCTATGGGGCAAGTTCGGCGATCTCTACGGCCGAAAGAAGTTCTTCCAGATCTCTATCGTCGTCTTCTTGATCGGCTCGATGCTCTCGGGGCTTTCCCAGAACATGCTCGAGCTCATCTTGTGCCGTGCGCTGCAGGGCGCGGGCGCCGGCGGACTCATGGTCGGATCCCAGGCCATCATCGGCGACGTCATCCCCCCTCGCCAACGTGGTCGCTACATGGGTTACTTCGGCGCGGTCTTTGGTCTTTCGAGCATCCTCGGGCCTCTCGCCGGCGGATGGTTCACCCAACACGTCTCGTGGCGCTGGATCTTCTACATCAACGTGCCAATCGGCGCGGCGGCGCTCGTCGCGATCGCGATCGTGCTCCACGTACCAGTGCGCAAGGTTCAACACAAGATCGACTGGTGGGGCACAACCTTGCTCTCGGCGGGTGTCGTCGGATTGATCCTCCTCACCACCTGGGGTGGCACCACGTACGCCTGGCGTTCGGGGACCATTGTGGGGCTCGCGATCGCGAGCGCCATCCTGCTCGTGCTCTTCGTGGTGGTTGAGTCCAAGGTCGCCGAACCGATCATTCCACTGGGTTTGTTTCGAAACCGGACCTTCAACGTGGCGTCGGTCGTCGGATTCGTCATCGGCTTCGCCATGTTCGGTTCGATCGTCTACTTGCCGCTCTACCTCCAGATCGTCCACGGCGCCTCGCCGACCCTCTCGGGCCTCGAGCTGCTACCGATGGTGGGCGGCATGCTGATCACCTTCATCGTGAGCGGCCAACTCGTGACGCGCACCGGCCGCTACAAGGTTTTCCCGATCCTCGGACTGGCGGTCGCGTCCGTCGGGTTCGTGGCGCTATCGCGCCTCGGAGCGCACTCGTCGTTCGGCTCCGCCGCGGTTGGAATGTTCATTGTCGGTCTGGGACTCGGGCTCGTCATGCAGGTGCTCATCGTCGCGGTCCAGAACTCCGTACCGCACTCTCAGCTCGGTACCGCGACCGCGACCGCGACGTTCTTTCGAACTATCGGCGGCGCGTTCGGCGTCGCGATCCTTGGGGCGGTCTTCAACACCCAACTGCTCAATAACCTGCGCGCGGCGCTCCCCGCGTCGGTCCTCAAGCACATCGGTGGAAGCGATATCTCGGAGAATCCCGCTCAGATCAGCCACCTACCGCACGCCGAGCGCACACTGATCATCAACGCCTTCAGCCACACGTTGCAGACCGTCTTCGTCGTCTCGATACCGATCACGATTGCGGCCTTCGTGGCGAGCTGGTTCATGAAGGAGATTCCCCTGCGACAGACCGCCCACAGCAACGTCAACGAGGAGAACCTCGTCCTCGATGCGCCGGGCGAGTACCAGGGGCTCTAGAGCCCAGCCTGCCGGCGCGGGAAGCTGCGCGAGAACATCTGCCTCGCACCAAGCGCACGGCGTGCGCCGCTTGCGAGCGAGCTGATGGGCGAGGCGCGGCTGAAGAGGCCGCGCCCGACGACTCCCCGATTGCTCCCGCGACGAACGCCGCAATCCCCATTTCGAACCCGCATTCGCCTCGCCCGACTCGTCGTCGAACTCCCTCACGTCTTTCGTCTACTCATGAAAATCGTGCGCGTCGACAGTCCGGAGGCGTTCCTCGACACGACGCACTACATCTTGATCGCAACGCCGGCGCTCAGGTAGCTCCAGGGCTTCGGCCCGGAGATGGGACCCTCGTCGCTCCAGAGCAGCTCGAAACCGGCTTCTCGAATCAGTGCGAGCGGACGGAGAGTGAGATGACATCCTCCGGCCAGCTTTCGCTGCAGCGGATCGAGGACGCGCTGGGTGAGTGCGAGCCCGAATGTTGGCGCGAGTCCGTGCTCGAGGAAGTGATACTGCCCACCGGGCTTTAGCACGCGCCATACCTGGCGCAGCACGAATGCCGGAACGTCGACGCTGCACAACGTAAAGCTCGACAGCGCCATGTCACATGTCTCATCATCCAGTGGTATCGCGTGCGCATCCCCACCCACGCGTTCGATCGGCACCATCGCGCTGCGAATTCTTTTCGCGCCTAGCTTCATCGCGAGCGATGACGGTTCAACGGCGAAGACGCGCTCGATCTTGGTCGGGTAGAACGGCACGTTCAAGCCCGAGCCGAATCCGATCTCGACGACCGTGCCGCTCAGCCCCTCGCACGCCATCTGGCGCCACGGCGCGAGCCTCGATGCGGCGCCGACCCGATTGAGGAGCCGCGGGACAACGTGGTCCGAGTAGTAGCCCACATGGTGAACCTACCGTTTTCACGGTCTCGAAGCACACCGGGATACTTCGCACGACTTCAAGCAATCGGCGCGGGCCTCACGCCTATATTTGACAAATAGCAACAGAAGCCGAGCCTCGTTCGACCACCCATCCGGTGCGTCGCGTCATCGCGGTCGTGGTCGCGGGGCTGAGTCTCTACATCCTCATGCCGGGTCTCGTCCACGTGATCTCGTCGTGGCCGCGGCTGCTCACGCTCCAGCCGGGGTGGCTGATCGTCGGGCTCCTCTCCGAGGCGGCGAGTTTTGTCTGCCAGATGGCACTGCTGCGCTTGGTACTTCGCACGAAGAACTGGTTCGCCGTCGTCACCGCGTTTCTTGCGGGCAACTCCGTCACCAACACCTTGCCCGGAGGTGACGCGGTCGGAGCGAGCGTGCAGTACCGGATGCTCGCGGGCACCGGCATCGACACCGTGCAGGCGGCGGGCGGACTCGCCGTCAGCTCCATCATCAGCGTGGGCGCCCTCTTCGCGCTGCCGATCTTCGCGCTGCCCGTCATCGTCGGTGGCGAGGCGGTGAGCAAAGGCCTCGTGCACGCGGGAGAGCTCGGTGCCGTTGGATTCGTGCTGATTGTCGCGCTTGGCGTTGTTGTCCTGACGACCGACAAACCACTGCTCATGCTGGCGAAGGTAATCGAATGGGTCCGTTCCAAGCTTCCCCACCACAAACCTCGTCAGCAGACGCAAATGGATCTCGG
>JBAUSF010000229.1:0-4465 GCA_049581565.1 Acidimicrobiales bacterium | reverse complement strand
CGATAGAACTACCCGCGTCGGCAATGACGCGAAAGTTCCACATGTAGGCAAACCCGCTTCCGAACACGCCGAGGCCTAGCGCCGCGAAGACTGCCTTGACCGTCAACGCGTGTCCGTTGATGCCATCAATGAGAAACGTGGGCAGGAGTGTTGCGGCCGCAAGAAGTACCTGTGCGCTCGCGAGTGAGACGGGCGCGAGTCCGCGCGGGATGACGTAGCGCCGGCTGTAGGGAAATGAGATCCCGTAGAGCGTGACGGAACCGAGCAGGGCTGCGACTGCCCACCACGGGTTCCTCCCGAGGCCTTGCCACACGCCGAGGACGACGAGCACCCCGCAGAGCCCTACGGCGAGTCCAAGAAGTTGATGATGCCGTATGGGTTCGTCTCGAAAGACGACGAGCATGAAGAACAGTGTCGAAAGCGGCGTGAGCGCGTTGATGATGCCGGCCACGATTGAGGTGGTGCGGGTCTCGGCGACTGCGAAGAGGATCCCGGGCACGATGTTGAGACACATTGCGACGACCCACAGATGCATCCAGACGATTGGCTCTCGAGGGAGGCGGACGTGCGTCAGCGCGGCGATGATGGCGAGGGTGGCCGCCCCGAGCGCGCAACGAACGAAGGCAACCCCGAAGGGTGTCAGAAAACCGAGTGAGAGCTTGATGAAGAGAAAGGAGCAGCCCCACACCAGACCTGTCGCGAGGTAGGCGGGAATCCAGGATCGGGGTGCGCCGGGCATCTAGGAAGGTTACGGCCAGGCTGTACGGTCAAGTCCGCAATTACGTCACATGGACTCTTTACGCTGGAGAGTATGAGCAGGCGCGACCTCTGGCGCGAGGGCGAGGTGCGAGTCATCTCGGTTACCCCGGTGTCAAAGGGCGTCGTGCGCCCCTTATTGCTCACCGTCACAACGCTCGCGCTCATCGTCGAAGGTGCGGCCCGCTATTCGTGGGTGCATCGATACGAGCAATGGTTTGTGATCGTCATGGTGTTGCCGTTCGCGGCGGTGACGTTGACAAGAACGTGGCGATGGCGATCGCACAAGGTGCACGTGACGAGCGAGCGAGTGGTCATAGAAGGTGGCGTGCTGCGCCACCAGCGAACGGCGATCGAGCTGCGCGACGTTCTCGCCTCGCGAGTAGATCAACGAGTGAGCGAACGGCTGGTGAAGCGTGGCTTTGTGTACCTAGAGACCGCCGGTGCAACGTTTCCCGTTGGGCTCGTTCGTCATCCCGGCGCGCTCTGTCGCCTGATCGACGCCGAGCGAATCACCAACGAAGATTCCGCCTATCCTCTCGACACGGTCTTCACCTATGACGACCCTGACCGGTATCAGCTCGAGGTGCGTCCTGACGAGTGGCAGCGTCGTCGCTACGAATGAGGAGACTGGCGTTCCGGGTACGGTGAATTCGTGACCAACCGATACCGTTGCAACTCGTGCGGCAACTTGACGCGCTTTGATGTCGTAGAGACCACTTCGGTGCGCTCGTTCCACCACTACAGCGTCGGTGGCGAGCTCACCATCGAAGAACCCGAGGTCATCGCTCATAGCGTTGAATCGGTCACGTGTCGCTGGTGTGGACACGGCCGTGGTGTCGAGGTCTACGCCGATCCCGAGTGAGTGACATTCGGGCTCACTCGTTTGACGCTCCGCGCGAACGTGCCGCGCCGAAGGTGCTCGATGGTGTGACGCCAGCGGGCGACGCGCGCCGCATTGAGCTCGATCGAATGACCCTCGTGGTTGCGGTGAAACCTGAGTGCGACGGTTGTCGCGACTTTCTTCGCGGCGAACCGAGCGAACTCGACGGCGTTGCGGTCGTGGTCGTCAGTGCGACCGCCAGTGAAGAGTGGCGCGGCGCGCCGACCGACGTACTGATCGCGCCGGAGCTGATGAAGGTGCTCGACATTCGATCCGCTCCGTTCTATGTTCTCCTTGACCCGAAGAAGATGATGGTCGTCGGCGAGGGCGTCGTGTTTGGTCCCTCGCAGGTGGCGACCGAGATTGCGAGTCTGCTGCAGACCTGAATCGCTGTCACATCCTCCTGCCAAAGTGGAGGGATCGAGCGAGAGGGACGGTATGCGCAAGGACATCGAGGTTTCCATCAGCTGTAACGACTGCGTCCGACGCGGCACCCCCGACTGCTCCGACTGCCTCGTGAGTTTCGTCCTCGGCGAAGAGCCCGACGCGCTCGTCCTCACCGAATCAGAAGCGCAGGTCATTGAGCTCTTCACTGCCGAAGGACTCGTGCCGACTCTCAAGTTCGACCGCGTTCGTCGCTAGTTGCGCGCTGAGTAGCGTGGTGCGATGGCCCGCCACCTCTTGGTGACCAACGACTATCCACCAAAGACCGGGGGAATCCAGGTCTACCTCCACGAGCTCTGGCGCCGTCTCGAGAGTGGGCGTGCGGTCGTACTCACGGCGTCCTCGCACGAGGACGCCGTCAGCTTCGACGCGACCAGCGAGATCGCCGTGGAACGCGTCCGCTCTTCGACGCTCTTTCTTCCGACTTTGCGCACGTATCGCGCGATCGAGGCCGCGATCGAGCGCCACCAACCCGATCTCGTGCTTCTCGATCCGGCGTGGCCGCTCGGCTTGCTCGGTCCGCGACTCTCTCGTCCCTACGGCGTCATCCTGCACGGCGCGGAAGTGACGATTCCAAGTCGCATTCCACTCGTCGCGTCATCACTTCGCTACGTGCTGCGTCGCGCAGTCGTTGCGGTCTGTGCGGGCTCGTTTCCCGAAGAGGCAGCGCGGCGCAACGCGGCCGACGTCATGTGTCCCGTCGTGCAGGTGCCGCCGGGTGTCGACAGCGATCGATTCGTGCCGATCGACCGCGATCTTCGGCGAGCGACACGAGAGAAGATGGGCTTTTCTGACGAGCAGTTTCTCGTCGCCTCCTACTCGCGACTCGTTCCGCGAAAGGGCATGGATACCCTGATTCGTGCGAGCGCGCAGCTGAGCAGCAACTACCCGGCGCTGCACGTCGCCATCGGTGGCGCGGGACGCGACCGAAAGCGCCTCGAACGGTTGGCGGTGAAGCTGCAGGCGCCCGTCACGTTCCTCGGGCGCGTCGATGACGAGGTGCTGCCCGAATGGCTCGCCGCGAGCGACCTCATGGTCATGGACTGTCGCAGCCGATGGTTCGGACTCGAGCAGGAGGGTTTCGGGATTGTCTTTCTCGAAGCGGCGGCGTGCGGCGTCCCACAGATCGCCGGGCGCTCCGGAGGGAGTCATGACGCAGTGCGAGACGGCGAGATGGGGATAGTGCTCGATAACCCGCGCAGTGCGTCAGACCTCGCGAGGGCGATGGCGACACTCATCGATGATCCCGACCGTCGCGTTCGCTACGGCGCGTTGTCGCGCGACGTTGCGGTCCGCGAGTTCTCGTGGGACCGGCTGGCTCGCATCCTTGGTACGGGTCTCGCACCGAATGACGGCGTCGAGAGGTCCAAATTGACGACCTAAGGTGGGAACCGATGGAGGCGTGGTGACCCAGCGAGCGACGGAGTCGACACTCGTCCATGCGTCGCCCGAAATCGTCTACCGGGTCGTGACCGACTTCGAGCACTACGTGGACTGGGTCGGCGATCTAAAGAGGATAGAAGTCCTCGAGCGCGACGCCGACGGGCGGCCCCTGGAGGTCGAGTTCCGCGCCGCCGCCTTCGGTCGATCGACGACCTACACGCTGCACTACGACTACAGCCGCGCCCCCGACGTGCTCGCATGGCACCAATCGCGCGGCGATCTCACCTCGACGCTGAATGGGCAGTACCGTTTCGAACCCGCCCCCGGCGGCACGCTCCTCACGTACGACCTCGAAGTCGAGCTGTCCGTGCCGATCCCATCGTTCGTGAAGTCGCGCGCCGCCTACCGGATTCAGGACCAGGCGCTTCGCGAACTGAAGGCCCAGGCGGAGAGCCAACATGACTGACGTCGCGATCGGCGTTGACGTGGGCGGCACGAAAGCCCTCGCGCTCATGGTCGCTCGCGATGGGCGCATCGTTGGCGAGGTCAAGTCCCAGACCCCCCACGACGAGGGATTCGGCGCCGGCGAGACGACGGCGAAGGTCGTCGTCGAACAGGTCGTCGAGCTCTGCGAGCGACGGGGGCTCGATCCGACCCAGGTGCCCGTTGGGCTTGGTCTGCCCGGCATGATGCGCCGCGATGGGCACCTCGCCTTCGCCCCGAACCTCCAAACGGCTTCGGGTTCGGACTTCGGGGCCCAGCTCAGCGCGGTGCTCGGCAACTCCAGAATCTTCTGTGAGAACGACGCGAACTGCGCGGCGCTCGCCGAGCACGAGTGGGGCGCAGCTCGCGGGATCCGCGACTTTGTGATGGTGACGCTCGGTACCGGCATTGGCGGCGGCGTCGTGGCGGACGGTCAGCTCGTTCGAGGGCGCAGCGGCTTTGCCGGCGAGATCGGGCATATGGTCGTCGAGGCCCACGGAGCTCCCTGTCTCTGCG
>JBAUSF010000228.1:0-3065 GCA_049581565.1 Acidimicrobiales bacterium | reverse complement strand
GCGGTGGACAGACTCGTCACGCATGGGGAAAGACCGCCGAGGCCGTGGCGGCTAACGGGTGGCAGACGATCACCCTCGACCTTCGGGGTCACGGCGAGAGCGACTGGGCCCCCAACGGCGACTACTCCTTCACCGCAGTCTGCGCCGATTGCGTCGCGGTGGTCGATCAGCTGAGCTCTCCTCCGGTCCTGGTCGGGGCCTCCCTCGGCGGAATGGCGGCCATGCTCGCCGAAGGCACCAGCGACCGGGTCGTCTCGTCCGGCCTCGTCCTCGTCGACATCGTGCCGAAGACCAACCCGGACGGCGTCAAGCGCATCATGGACTTCATGCAGTCGGGGATCAACGGCTTTGATTCGCTGGACGACGCCGCCGCGGCCATCGCCGCCTACACGCCGCAGCGAACGCGCACGGCCAATCACGCCGGTCTCGCCAAGGTCCTTCGCCAACGCGACGGTCGCTGGTACTGGCACTGGGATCCCATGATCCTGAAGCAGGACCGCACCGAGGTGGTGGCCGCTCGCTTCCAGGGGCTCCTCGACGTGGCCCTCAACAACATCTTCGTTCCCACCTTGCTCGTGCGGGGTCAGCAAAGTGACGTGGTCACCGCCGAAGGCGTCGACGACATCGTGCGACGGCTGCCCGGCGTCACCGTTGTCGAAGTTCCCGGGGCGGCGCACATGATCGCCGGCGATCAAAATGACGTCTTCTCCAACGCGGTCATCACGTTCCTCGACGAGCGGGTTCGCCCCACGTTCGACGCCTGAACTTTCGACGCCGCCCTGACGTTGGCGCAGCGAGTCCTTACGATTGATGCATCCTGAACCCCGGCTGGTACTTCAGGATTTCGCTGCGAGCGATCGTCATCTTGTGCACCTCGTCGGGTCCGTCGACGATCCGCAGCGTTCGAGACACCGCGTACATGTTGGCGAGGGGGAAGAACTGCGTGACGCCCGCCGCGCCGTGCACCTGAATCGCGCGGTCGATCACCTTCAGCGTCACCGCCGGAACCGCGACTTTGATGCCCGAGATCTGCGTCGACGCCGACTTGTTGCCGATGGTGTCCATCAGGTGCGCGGTCTTCAGCACGTACTCGCGCGCCATGTCGATCTCGATGCGTGACTCCGCGATCCAGTCCTGGATAACTCCCTTGTGGGCGAGCGTCGAGCCGAAGGTGCTGCGCTCGAGCGAGCGACGCACCATGTACTCGAGCGCGCGCTCGGCGACGCCGAGGGCGCGCATGCAGTGGTGGATTCTTCCCGGCCCGAGTCGCGCCTGCGCGATCGCAAAGCCACTCCCCTCTTCGCCGAGCAGGTTGTCGACGGGCACGCGCGCGTTGCGGTAGATCACCTCGGGGTGTCCGCCTCTTTCCTCGTAGCCGAAGATCTGTGGCTCCATCCCGATCTCGACGCCGGGCGTGTCCTTCGGCACGACGATCATCGACTGCTGGAGGTGTCGCGATGCGTTCGGATTCGTCTTGCCCATGACGATGAGGACTTTGCAGCGGTCCGCCAGCGCGCCGGAGCTGAACCACTTGCGGCCGTTGAGAACGTACTCGTCGCCGTCGCGCTCGATCGACAGCGAGATGTTCGTCGCGTCCGACGAGGCACTGTCGGGTTCGGTCATCGAAAAGGCGCTTCGGATCTCTCCTTGCAGGAGCGGCACGAGCCACTCGTTCTTTATCCGATCCGATCCGTAGAGGTTGAGGATCTCCATGTTGCCGGTGTCGGGTGCGCTGCAGTTGAGCGCTTCGGACGCGAACGGGACGCGACCGAGGGTCTCGGAGACCGGCGCGTAGTCGAGGTTCGACAGCGGTGTTCCCGGGTTGTCGGACCTCAGGTGCGGCAGGAAGAGATTCCACAGTCCTCGTTCGAGCGCCGCGTTCTTGAGCTTGTCAAGCACCGGCGGATACCCGCGAGGGCCGACCTCTTCGAGCTGGGCGTGATAGAGCTCTTCGTTGGGATAAATGACGTGCTCCATGAACTGTCGCACTTGCTCTTGTATCTCAAGGCCCTTCGGAGTGAACTCGTACGGCATCACCACCTCGATTCTTCATAAAGTGACTTCACTTCAGTGTACGCCACCCCGCCACGTTGACAGAAGAGAACCTACTCCCAGGTGAAGTTCGGCGCCCTTCGCTCGAGGAAGGCTCGCATGCCCTCCCTCCCATCATCACCGTTCGCGCACGACGCGATGGAATCTGCTTCAGCGTCGAGCTGATCGCGAAGCGATCGATCGAGCGACGATCGCATGAGTCGAGCTGACGCTCCGTACGCGGCGGTCGGTCCGACGCGAAGCGCGTCGACGAGCGACTCCGCTTCCGCGTCGAGGTCATCGTCCGCGACGACTCGGCTGACGAGTCCCCAGGCCAACGCTTCCGAGGCGCTCAGCACTCGGTTGGTGATGGTGAGGTCGAGCGCCCTGCGAAGCCCTATGTGTCGAGCGAGGAACCAGCTCGTCGAGCCATCCGGCGAAAGACCGATCTTCGTATAGGCCATGAGGAACGTCGAGGACTCCCCCGCGATGACGATCTCGGCGGCGCACACCAAGCCGAGCCCGGCCCCCGCGGCGGCACCCCTCATCGCCACGATCACCGGCGCATCGGCCTCGACGAGCGTCGCGATTCCCCTGTGCAGGGGCCCCGTCACGCGATCGAGATGCGAACCGATGTCGTCGCGTCCGGCGAAGTCCTTCAGATCCCCGCCCACGCAGAACTGCTTTCCGAGGGCGCTGATGAGTACGACCCGAACCTTCGCCTCGGCGCACGCCATTGCGGCGGCCTCGAACTCCACGCCGAACTGCTCGTCGATGGCGTTCGCCGACGTTGGTCGGTTGAGGACGATCCGAGCGACTCCGTCGTCAATGGAGACATCGAGACGTTCTCCCGTCTCGTGCATCATGAAGCCGAACCAGGTGCGCGCACGATCGTCATCATAGGTACGGCCAGTGAGCATCCGCTAGGAGGGATCGTCCACGCCGTCGATGCCGCTCAATCGTGAAGCGCCGGTGGCCCATCGCGTCCACTACTGCGAGATTCAAGATCTGCGTGCGTCAGCGCTCAATCGGCC
>JBAUSF010000227.1:0-13138 GCA_049581565.1 Acidimicrobiales bacterium | reverse complement strand
GCTCGACATGACCCGTATTGAAGCGGGGGTGCTGACCCTCAATCGAGAGAGAACAACCGTGCGCCACATCATCGACGACGCCGTGTCCACCATGGAAACCTCGCTCGAGGACCACAAGGTCGAGGTGCTCGTGCCCACCTCCATGCCCGACGTCGATGTCGACCCGGTTTTGATGGGCCAAGTCCTGATCAATCTCCTCGACAACGCCGTTCGCCACGCGCCGGCCAATAGTGTCATCACCGTGAAGGGAGAGCGCCGCGGGCACGAGGTCGTCATGATCGTCGCCGATACCGGTCCCGGTGTACCGGTCTCCGATCGAGCAACAATCTTCGACCGTTTCGTCTCCCTCGGCACAGGGGGGCGCGCCGGACTCGGCCTCACGATCGCGAAGACCTTCGTCGAAGCGCACGGAGAGCGTGTCTGGTACGAGGAAGTCACGGGCGGCGGCGCCCGCTTCGTCGTGTCGCTGCCCGTCGCGCCCGGCGCGGAGCGTTAGTGGCCTCCGTCCTCGTCATCGACGACGACAACTCGCTGCTGCGCGCGCTTCGCCTCGGCCTCGAGTCCGAGGGCCACGAGGTCACGACCGCTCCCAACGGCGAACGCGGCATCTCTTTGACCGCCCTCCAAGCGCCGGACATCGTGGTCCTCGACATCGGACTGCCCGACGTCGACGGTCTCGTTGTCACTGAACGCATCCGCCAGTGGAGCGATGTGCCCATCATCATCCTGTCGGCGACCGGCGACGCCGACCGAAAGATCGAAGCGCTCAACATCGGCGCGGACGACTACGTCACGAAGCCATTTTCCATGGGTGAGCTCGAAGCACGGATCAGGGCTGTCCTGCGCAATCGACCGGTTGAAACGACCGAGGCGACGAGACCCAACCTCAACCTCGGGCCACTGCAGATCGACCTCGTGCACCACGAAGTGCATCTCAATGGCACGAAGGTCGATCTCACGTCGAAGGAGTTCAACGTGCTCGCCTACCTCGGCAGGAACGCGGGCCTCACCTGCACCCATCAGATGATCCTGAACGCCGTGTGGGGAATGGGCTACGGCGACGAGGCCGCCTACGTGCACGCCTACGTGCACCGCCTTCGCCAGAAGCTGAACGACGAAGCGGGGACCTTGATCCAGACGACCCCGGGCGTCGGCTACAGCCTCCAGCCAGAGGGTGCGCCCGAGGCGACCGAGCCGGACTAGATCGATGTCGGCTCGAGGAGAGCCGCGCGAACGAAGTCGCCGAAGGCACGCGCGTCGATCATCGTGTCGTACTCGTCATCAAAGCTCGGTTGAGGACTCAGCACAACCAGACGCAGTCCGTCGGTGGCCGCAAACTGCTCGTCGATTTCCATGGCCGCCTCGACGATCTCGTCGGCGTCCGCATCGTCACCCAGCTCGGCGACGAACGCGGTGAATGACCCGATGGCGTGGTCGGCGACAAAGCTGAGACAGCCCGCGACCGAGAGGTAGGAACCCGATGCGGTCTGGCCAAAGGACGACGCCACCAGCTGGTCCTGTCCGATGGGTCCGGTCACGACCGTGCCCGAGGCGTCGAGCGCGTCGGCGAGGCTCGCCGCCAGTTCGGCCAGATTCGTCGTTGGACGGTAGTCGAGGTGGTGGTCCGCTTGTCGCGGCGCACCGAAGAAACCAATCGTCGGCGTGCCGCGAAAGACTCTGGTCTCGATGAATCCGGTTCCGTGGTCCGTAGCCACCTCAATGAGGTGGCACTGCTCGAGCCCCTCCACCCGGTTCATCGCTTCGAAGGCGACCGACCCGCGCTCGAGCAGTGGCCCCGCAAGCTCGTCGAATCGACGTTCGGTGAGTTCGAGGTCGGCGCCGAGTGAACGCGCGACGAAGAGCGCGCCCTTCACCCACGAATCCCACGGCACGTCCTCGGGAGTCGGCAGCAGCGTGAACGCGTCGAGACTTTCGTAGAGGGGCCCGAGCGACGACTGGCGTCGCCCGAGAAGGGTCCGACGCATCGCAAAGACACGCAGCGTGTCCGCGTCCTCCTCGCTCAGTCCCCGCCGAAAGGCGTCACAGCCGTCGTCCCCCTCGGCGATGACCGAACGCACGACGCCCGCGATGAGATCGTCGTTGGGGTCGGCCCGAAAGCGAATGAACTCGACCGCGAGCGCGTCGTAGGGATGGGCCGCGATCTGGTTGCGCAAGGCGCCCACGCGTTCTGCGGCACTCACCGTCGTCCTCGTCTCGTGAGCACGGACGCGTTGGGCACATCGCTGGCGAACATCCTTCCACGGTACTCAGGGCAGCGGTCTCGCCCAAGGTCGGAAGAAGGCAACGAAAGAACTGTTACGCCGCTCAGCCGTGGCGCGAGAACAGCTCGCGCAACTTTACGCGCCCGCCGGTGCGCAGCACGGCGCGCGCATAGATGCGAGCCGCGAAGATGGCCGTGGCGACCGTCCCGGCGATGCTGATGAGTGCCGAGAGAACGAACTGCCACCACGACACGTCGTGCAACCCGACGAGCACCGGCATGCAGAACGGCGCCGTTGGCGGAAGATACGCGAGGATCTTGAAGGCGAGGTCGGCACTGCCCGAGCTCGCGACCGTGATCGCAAAGACGTAGCCCACGATGATCGGAATGCTGAGCGGCAGGGCGAGGGTCTGGACTTGATCTTGTCGTTCGGCGGTGGAGCCTCCCGCCGCGTACACCCAGCAGTAGAACGCGTAGCCGAGCACGAGCCAGAGCAGCTCGGCGGCGAGGACCAACGGGGCCGTGCCCTTCAACAGGTCCGAACCGACCACCTCGGCGACGATGAGGGCAAATCCCACGATCACCGTCGCCTGAGCGAGCGCGACGAGCCCGATCCCGAGCACCTTGCCGCCGAGGAGCTGGATCGGTCGCACGGTGGAGAGCAGAACCTCGACCACGCGACTCGACTTCTCCTGCATGACCCCGATCAGGATCCACGTGTCGTACTGGTTGAGCATCACGAACAGCAAGACGATTCCAATGATCGAGGTGGTCTGCGCGGCACCCTTTGCGCCGTGGTGGAGGTACTCGATCGGTACGGGCTTCGACTCATCGACGCGATTGGCCTGGGACGGCGTCAGCCCCGCTGCCGCGTACGCTTGAAACACCCCGAGATACTGCGCCACGCCGTTCACCAGGCTGGCATCGGCGGGCGAGTTCGAGTCGCTCGCCGGTTCTCTCAGCACGAGTCGATCGCCGTTCACAATCACGAAGTCGATCCGTCCCGCGCGCAGTCCCTTCGTCGTCGCCGCGAGCGAGGGTTCATCGACGAACTTCACCTTGTCCCCGTCGTGGGTTGCGAGGTGCTCGACGAGTTGCTCCGTCGCAGGGTCGAGTTCGCCGACAATCGCCACGGTCTGGCGCGTCGGTCCCGGGGTGCCGTGGTGCAGCGAGGGAATGATGATCGCTGCGCCAACGATCAGGAGCACCACGACCGTGCCGACGCGAAAGATTCGTCCCCGTATCCTCTCTCTGATCTCGCGTCCGGCGACCAGTCCGACGTCGCCAAATGCGGCCGCCAGCACCGAGCGCCGTGTTCGGCGAGGCGAGCTCGTGGGTGGCTCCGGCTCTTTTGCCGCTCTGCGCTTTCGTATCCGAAAGGTGATCCGAACCGCGAGGAATACGACCACGAGGCCAAGGATCGCGTATCTCATGCGACGACTTCTCGAAAGACCTCTGAGAGCCGGCGACGCTCAAAGGAGAATTCAGTGACCTTGCCCGCGGCCATGGCCGCGCGAAGGACGACGTCGCTGTCGACGACGTCGTCGAGCACGAGTCGAACGAGACCTCCGTCAACTTCTGACACCGTGACGCCGGCGAGCCGAGTCGCCCAGCCCGCGGTGCGGTCCCCCTCGACACGAACCACGAGGCGGCGTTCTCCCCGCGTCGCGAGTTCGTCGACTGTGCCCGAGGCGACAACGCGCCCGTGGTCGATGATCGTGACCTGTTCGCAGAGATCTTCCACTTGATCGAGTTGATGGCTGCTGAAGAGCACGCAGCAGCCCGCGTGCGCCCGCTCGACGAGTACTTCTCCGATCGAGTCGATGCCCGAAGGATCGAGGCCCGAGAGCGGCTCGTCGAGTACCACCAGTTCAGGGTTATGGACCAGCGCCGCGATCAGCTGCACCCGTTGCTGATTCCCATGCGACAGGGACTCGACTTTGGCGTTCCTGCGCTCGGCGATACCCAGTCGTTCGAGCCAATCGGCCGTTGAGCTCGCGGCGCCCGCTGCGCTCAGGCCGTGCAAACGTCCGAGGTATTCGAGCTGCTCGCCAACGAGCATGCTCGGATACAGACCGCGCTCTTCGGGCATGTACCCGAAGCGTCGGCGGTCGTCGCGCCCGATGGGTGCGCCGTTCCAGCGCACCTCACCGCTGTCGAGGTCGGTAAGTCCAAAGATCGCCCGCATCGTGGTGGTCTTGCCCGCACCGTTCGGGCCGAGGAAGCCCGCGACCTTGCCGCTCGGTACCTCAAAGGAGAGGTCGTTCAGCGCGACGACTGTCCCGTAGGTTCGTCGCAGCCCAACCAACTCCAACGGCCCGCTCACCTTGGCAGCCTACGGCACTCGACGTCGTCGCTCGAAGCTCACCTTCATGAGCTGGTCGGTTCAAACCGTCCCTGGATGACGGCGAACCACTGGCGAGTTACGCGTCCTTGCGAGCAGCAATCAGTACCGGGATCTCGCGTGAGGTCCTCGTCTGGTACTCGGCGTAGGGCGGGTAGGCCGCGACCGCACGCTCCCACCACGCTGCCTTCTCGTCGCCCGACACTTCTCGCACTTCGACGTCAAAGGGCTCGGGTCCGTCTTGGAGCATGACGTCGTCAGGGTGCGCCAGCAGGTTTTCGTACCACACGGGATTCTTCGGCGCACCGCCCTTTGACGCGACGAGGGCGTACTCTCCGTCGTGCTCCACGCGCATGACCGGCGTCTTTCGGACCTTGCCGCTCGTGCGGCCCTTGGTCGTAAAGATCACGATGGGCCAGCCGGTGTCTCGCAACGTATTGGCTTTCGTGCCGCCCGAGCGTTCGTACTCCTCGACCTGGTTGCGAACCCACGCTTCGGGGCTGGGCTCGTACTCGCCTTCGATGGGCATGGGTGCCTCCTTACTCGACAGGCTCCGTTCTACCGCATGGCTCTTCCGTCCGTGACGGCTTAGCTGCCCGCAGCGCCAACGCCGGCGGTCTCGTGGCGCTCGATGGTGAGCTGTCCAGTGTTCGAATCGAAGTCGAACAGTTCGCCGTAGCGTCCCCAGTCGATCGCGATGTTGAGCTGCTGGCGGGCTTCGTCCTCGGAAAAACCCCGGCGCAGAATGTCGAGGAAGAAGTCCTCTCCGAGCGTCCCGTCGTGCGTGGTCGATAGAGCGTTGCAGATCGAGCGCACGAGCGGGGCACGTGCTCGCGCCAGCTTCGCGAAGATCTCCTTCGATTCGAGGATGTCGGCCGCGACGAACGTGCGGCCCTCGTCGGTGATCTGAATGTCCGCGTCGTTCACTTCGGCGAGCCCGAGCACCTGGGCTGCGTCCACGAGCGGCAACAGGTCGTCCACCTCGAAGGTCAGCTCGTGAGCGAGCTTCGGCAAGTCGTCCTTCCCACCGTGGGCAACGAGGATCTCGAGGAGTCCCGACATGCCCCCGACGCTCGCCGCCGGCAGTGGCGTGTCGGTGGGGGTGCCGTCGCCCGGAGCGGGTGCCGCCCAGATGTGAGCCGGCGGACGCGTGTCCGGACCGGTCATCAGCGTGTAGATCTGATCGACGAGCGCTTGGAAGCTCTCGTCGTGACGGTGGCGCGGCTGGGGGAACGTACAGCCGATCTCGGTGCGGATGCGGCCGGGGTTCGCACCGAGCACGAAGATGCGGTCCGCGAGGATGACGGCCTCTTCGATGTTGTGCGTCACGATGAGCATTGCTTTAGTGGGAAAGTCCTTCTCGCGCCAGAGTCGCAAGAGCTCTGCTCGAAGGTTTTGCGCGGTGAGGACATCGAGAGCGGAGAAGGGCTCATCCATCAACAAGGCGTCGGGCTCGACAACCAGTGCGCGAGCGAAGCCGACGCGCTGGCGCATGCCGCCCGAGAGCTCCTTCGGGTAGGCCGATTCGAAACCGTCGAGACCGATAGCATCGATCGCCTGTTCCGCGCGGCGTCGGCGCTCGTCGGGTTCGACGCCGAGCGCCTCGAGGCCGATCTCGACGTTCTGGCGCACCGTAAGCCACGGCAACAGCGCGAAGCTCTGAAAGACCATCGAGACGCCGGGGTTGGCGCCGTTCAGGGCCTGACCGCGGTAGCGGATCTCGCCCGAGGTGGGCGCGATGAGGCCCGCGACGCAGCGAAGCAGGGTGCTCTTGCCCGAGCCGGAGCGCCCGAGGAGGGCGACGATCTCGCCCTCTCGCAGATCGAGGGAGATGTCGTCGAGCACCGGCAGCGGGCTGCCGTCGGGCGACTCGAAGGTCTTCGTGACGTGACTCACCTCGATGATCGCCGTTGCCGCCGTGTCACGCGCCGCGGGACCGGGGCTGGTCGAAGTCGTCACGCGCCACCACTCTCTCGCCGGATCGCTCCGGCAACTGTACGCCTCATAGGGTGAACCTCCGTTCGGCCATGTGATAGAGCCGCCGCCAAAACAGGCGGTTGACGACGACGACGAAGACGCTCATCACGACGCCACCCGCGATCAACGCCGCGAACCTTCCTTGGCTGGAAGAGACGGCGATGTAGTTGCCTAGGCCGTAGGCGTGCAGGGTCTTGTGGTGCCAGCTCACGAACTCGGCGACGATCGAGGCGTTCCACGCTCCGCCCGCCGCGGTCACCCCGCCGGTCACGTAGGCGGGAAAGATCGCGGGCAGGATCACGTCGCGCCACCGCTGCCATCGCGTGAGGCGCATCGCGACCATCATTTCGAGCAGGTCGTTCGGAATGGAGCTCGCGCCGGCGATGACGTTAAAGAGGATGTACCACTGCGCGCCGAGCATCATCAAGAAGATCGCGCCCACGTTGAGCGAGAGTCCGATGTCGATGAAGATGAGCGTCGCAAAGGGAAACAGGAGAATCGCGGGGAAGCTCGCGAGCACCTGCACGATGGGCTGCGCGTAGCGAGAGAGCTTGGGGCTCATGCCGATCTTCACACCGATGGGCACCCAGATGATCGTCGACAGGATGAGGAGCACGACGACTCGCCCGAAGGTCGCGAACGCGTAACCGAGTAGGCTCGGAAAGCGGCTGAAGCCGAGGTGGGCGTTGATGTAGATGAGGCCGAAGACCGCCACGAAAAGCGACGCGCTCACGATCAAGAGCCAAAAGACGACATCGCCGAGCTGGCGGCGACGCACGTTCGCGTACAAAGGGTACTCGGCGAGCCCGAAGGGGCGCGTCACCCGGTCGAGGAGCTGGCCAACCGGACGGAGCGCCCGGCCGAGCAGCTTTGGAATGCTCGATCGCCGCAGCACGTTAAAGACGATGCTCTTGGGCTTGTCCGCGGACTCTGAAGTTTCCAAGCGGAATTTGTCCGCCCACGCGACGAGCGGGCGAAAGACGAAGAAGTTGGTGCCGATGACGAGCACGATCATGACGCCGATCGCGATGGCGACGTCAACGTACGAGCCCTTTTGGACCGCGGCCGCCATGTAGCTGCCCATGCCCGGCAGGCTCTCGGAGACTCCCTTGCCCTTGATGAAGACCGTCACGGCTTCAGAGGCCGTGAGGAAGAACCACCCACCTCCCATCGACATCATCATGTTCCAGACCAGTCCGATCATCGAGCTCGGCACGTCGAGCTTCCAGAAGCGCTGCCACTTGGTCAGCCGGTACATCCGCGCCGCCTCGTCGAGCTCGGTCGGTTGGGTGATGAGCGAGTGGTAGAAGCTGAACGTCATGTTCCACGCCTGGGATGTGAAGATCACGAAGATCGCAGCCAGCTCGAGGCCGAGTTCGCTGTTGGGAAAGATCCGCACGAAGAACGTCAGCGCCACCGGCAAGAAGACGAGGATCGGAATCGACTGCAACACGTCGAGGATCGGAATGAGCACCTTCTCGCTTCGCCGCAGCCGCGCGGCGGCGGCGCCGTAGACGAAGGTGAAGATGATCGAGATCGCGAGCGCGATGAACATCCGAAGGAGCGAACGGGCCGCGTAGTACGGCACGTCGGCGAAGTTGGTGGAGATATGGGTGAGGGTGTGACCCGCCGTCACGTTGACGGTCATGCCCCGTCCGAGCTTGACCACGCCGTAGAGCAGGGCGATGAGACCGGATCCGACGACGAGGTCTACCCAGCTGAGGCGGCGTCCCCGTAGGACTTCGCGCACGGGGAGAAACTGTCGCTTGGCCATGGAGTCCTCCGCCCAACGATCGCCCTGCAATCTACGCGATGTATCGAGCGCACTTCTTCGTTTCACCGCCACGAAACATGGTGAAACGTTCTCGTGCGTTGCTGATCACGCGCCGTTCATCTCGAGCGCCACGCGACGTCATCGCGGTGGCTGGACTAATGAACGAGTTGAGGTGCTTGCTCGGGTTGGCTCACGACGAAGTCCTTCTGACGAATGAGCACCATCGAACACAGAGCACCCACGATCGCAATCGCTCCGCTCACGTACAACAGATCGTTCAGCATGCTCGCAAAACTCGAACGCAGAGCCATACCGAGCACGTGGCGCAGGCTCGCCGGCGCCGCGCTGATGACCTCGCTCGGATTGCCGAGCTTGATGGCACCAATGATCTGGCTGGCGTGAGCCGCCCCTCCCGGGAGCGAGGAGAGATTGTGGGTGAGGTCGTGGTCCAGCACGGTCGTAAAGATCGTGCCGTAGACCGCAATGCCGACGGCGATGCCGATCTGGCGAAACGTCGTATTCACCCCCGAGGCCATACCCGAGCGACGCGGGGCCACGACCCCGACGGCAGTCGAGGCGAGCGGTGGGTTGACCATGCCCGACCCGAATCCGGCCACGATGAAACCCGGCACGAGGTGCGTCCACTCCGTTGTCGCGGTGATCCCGGCCATCAAGAAGAGTCCGACGCCGACGAGCAAGAGACCCGGACCGATCAGCCAGCGAACCGGCATATGGCTGCTCAGGCGACCGGAGGCGGTCGCCGAGACGAGGGTGCCGGCGCTCAGTATGAGCAGGCGCAGCCCGGTGCCGAGGGCGGAGTAGCCAAGGTCGTCCTGGAGGAAGAGAACGATATAGAGCAGCATCGCGAACAGCGAACCATTCATCGCGAAGGCGGCCACGAGTCCCCCGTCAAAGGTGGGCGTGCGAAAGAGTGAGAGGTCGAACATCGGATGCGGGACCTTCGCCTCGACGAACCAGAACAGCACGAGCAGCACTCCTCCGACGCAGAGGAACGCGATCACGCGCGAGTCGCCCCAACTCGTTTCACTCGCCCGAATGAGCCCGTAGACGAGACTCACCAAGCCGAGGGTCAGCACGACAAAGCCCGCCCAGTCGGGACGCGACGCGTCGGGCGTCTTTGATTCGTCAACACAGAGCACGGTGATGATGACCGCGACGACGCCGATCGGGAAGTTGACGAGAAAGATGCCCCGCCAGCTGATGCCACTCGTGATGAGTCCGCCGAGGATTGGCCCGAGCGCGACGGCTACCCCCGTGATCGCCCCCCACACCCCGAAGGCCACACCTCGCTCCTTGCCGTGAAAGCTCTGGGCGAGCAGGGCGAGCGACGTCGCGAACAAAATGGCGCCACCGACTCCTTGCGCACTGCGCGAGAGGGTCAGCATGAGCGGCGACTGGGCAAGACCGCAGAGGAGCGAGCCGAGCGTGAAGATGACGAGCCCGATGATGAAGAGGAGCTTGCGCCCGTAGCGATCGGCGAGCGCCCCCGCGGTGAGGAGCAGCGACGCGAGCGTCAAGGCGTAGGCGTCGACGACCCACTGGACATCAGAGAACGTGCCGTGCAGGCCGTGTTGAATCTCCGGCAGCGCCACGATGACGATAGTGACGTCGAGCAACAGCATGAAGGTCGCAGCACAGACGACCAGGAGTGTCCACCATTTACGGTCCATGGTCGGACACCCTAATTGGCACTCGCCGTTCGGCTGCCGCGTTCGAGAAAGGGAATAACGGTCACATCTCGGTGAATGTCGCGGATCGAGCATTCCCGTTCGATCCACGGGCTCATGGTGGCAAACTGGCGCAATGAACCTCCACGACGCACTCGACTTCGCGAAGACGCGCCGGTTCTCCGTGCTCGTCACCATTCGATCGAACGGTCGTCCCCAGCTCTCGAACGTTGGTCATCTCGTCTCCGACGACGGTCTGATACGGATCTCGATTGCGACGGATCGAGCAAAGTACAAGAACCTGATGCGTGACCCGTGGGCGGCGCTGCACGTGACGCGCGACGACTACTACGCGTACGCGATCATCGAAGCGGACGTGGAGCTCTCCCCCGTTGCCACGACCCCGGATGACGAGACAGTCGAAGAGCTCATCGCGGTCTATCGAGAGATCGTGGGCGAACACGAGGATTGGGGCGAGTTTCGTCGCGCGATGGTGAACGAGCACCGCGTGGTCGCTCGGCTACGACCGACGCGCGCCTACGGAATGATCTAGGTCGAGCAGCCTGTCGCTCAGGTTCCGCGGTCGCAGTGCTCGCCCTGCGGTCACGTGGAAAATGGCTCGATTTATCCAAGTTAGGGTAGACTATCCTTGGAAAACAATCGAGGAGTCATGTTCGAAGAAGTTCACTTCCGCTGGCGCGGTCGAGACGTGCGAGCGTTGGTGCCACCAATGCTGGCGGACCGCGAGTTCACGCTGCCCGAGTCGGTAGTGCGCTCGACCGAACGCGCGGCCGGTGCCGTGCTTCGCTCGAACGACCGACTCCCGATGGCGTGGGAACCCCTCGCACGACTGCTGCTCCGCTCCGAGGGAGTGGCGAGTTCGGCCTTCGAACAGATTCGCGCCCCGCTCGAAGAGGTCGCCGCAGCAGAGGTCAGCGCATTGATCACGGGGCCTTCGGCCTGGGTCGTGGACAATTTGGCGGTCGTCACGGACGCGGTCGAGTCGGCACGAAGACGGCCCCTCAGCGTGGCGACGATTCTCGGATGGCACCGTCGACTCATGCAGCACGCGACGAATGAGGTCGAGGCGAGCTTGGTGGGCCGGTTTCGCGACCGACCAGTGTGGATCGGCGGCCACTCCCCCCTCGACGCGGCGTACGTCGGTCCCCCGCCCGAGTTCGTTGGAGACCTGGTCGACGACCTCATCCGCTTTGCGAACGACGACCGGCTCGACGCCGTCACCCAAGCCGCCATCGTCCACGCGCAGTTCGAATCCATCCACCCCTTCGCCGACGGCAACGGTCGACTCGGTCGCGTGCTCATCAGCTGGTTGCTCGTCCGGCGACTCAACGTACAAGTCCCCCCACCCTTCAGCATCTTCGTGGCGCGCGACCCGGGCGGATACCTGTCGGGCCTCACCTTCTACCGCGCTCAAGAGCTCGCGCACTGGGTGCGCTGGTTCGCCGCGACCCTCGAGAAATCGGCAGTGGCGGCGTCCGCACTCGTCACCGAGACCGAAGCACTTCTCCACGAATGGCGCGAACGAGCAGGAGAGGCGACCGGGGCGGGTCGCGCCGTGCGTTCGGGTGCGACGTTCTGGGCCGTACTGGAGGCGCTGCCCGAATATCCCATCATCTCCGCCCAGTTCGTGGCGGACCGATTCGACGTCTCCCACGAAGCCGCGAGGCTGATGTTGCTTCGCTTCGAGTCGCTCGGCATTCTCTCCCCCGTTGACGTGCGTTCGGGTGCGCCCGGACGACCAGTGCGCTGGTGGGCCGCTCACGAACTGCTGGCACTGATCGCTCGCTGGGGGTGACCCGAGAAGTCTCAGGCGATAGTTCTCACGATCGGCGAGTGGGACATCACTCAGCGTCGACGCAGCACAACAACGCTGTCGTCCAGTGTCGCCTGCTCTCCGTTTGGTCCCGTGGCCATGCGCGAACGGGTCTCAACCACCACGTCGTCCCACTCGGTGTTGTCGAGTGACAAGCTTTCTCGCTCCTCGACGGCCGACAACAACCGGTGATGGTGCCCGTCGTGGTCGGCCATCCACGGCGGCGCGACGGCGTGGCCGACGAGCACGAAATGTCCGCCCGAGGTCACGGCTGACGCCATGCGCTCGAGCACGGCGGATCGCGGAAACTCAACCGGTGAGTGCAAGAAGCACGCCGAAACCAGCTCGTAGCTGTCGGAGGGAGTCCAGGTGCTGAGGTCGCCAACGATCCAGGTGATCTTCTCTCCGACGCCGCGACGGAGGGCTTCGGCGCGGGCTCGATCGATGGCGGTCGCCGAGACGTCGACCCCGGTCACCCGCCAGCCCCGTTCCGCGAGCCAGATGCTGTCGCCACCTTCGCCACATCCGAGATCGAGCGCCCGTCCGGGCACGAGGTCTCGGACCACGTCAACGAGGGTGGCGTTGGGCTTTCCGGACCAGATCTGGTCGCGCTCCCCGTAGCGCTGCTCCCAGAACTTCCCCGCGTCGTCGCTCATGGTCACCCTTCCTCGTTTCTCTCGACCGCGCGATCACGCTAGTGGTGTCCGATGACGCACGCGTTCGGTGCTGGTCATGATGCTCAGTTCTACGAGGGCGTCTCTGATGAGCGCTGGCAGCTCAAGCCGGTTCGATTCGTCAACCCACCGCTCGAAAGCGATCTTGAAGATGGCGATTCCCGTTTCTCCCGCCAAGCTCGCGGCCATGGGACTGACGCCTCGCTCGCGTAAGGCGGCGGCGATCGCCGTCGCGAGCGAGGCGAGTTTGATCGACTCTCGCTCTTGCAGCTCTGCGTTGGCTGCGATCACCCGCTGACGCTGTTGGGCGTAGTCACGATTCTCTTGGAGCAGTTCGCCCGCGACCTCGAGAGCGGCCACGACCGCTTCTAAGGGCTGCGTCGGCTCTGGCGCATTCGCGACGGTATCTACCAGCAGTTCTTGCAGTCGCGCGGCACCCGCGAACAGCACCTCGCGCTTGTCGGAGAAGTATCGAAAGAATGTGCGCTCGGTGAGTCCCGCACGCTGTGCGATCTCGGCGACGGTCGTCTGCTCGAAGCCACCGTCGCGGTAGAGCTCGAGGGCGGCGCGTTCGAGGCGGCCTCTGGCGTTTGGCTCCCAACGACCCATGTGTCGATGTTATGTGA
>JBAUSF010000226.1:0-1795 GCA_049581565.1 Acidimicrobiales bacterium | reverse complement strand
GCCCTCGTCGGCGCCGACCTCGTGCTAACCCCGGAGCTTTCCCTGATGGGCTACCCACCCGAGGACCTTCTCTTGAAGGAGGGCTTCATAGAGGCGAGCGCGCAGGCGCTGCTCGACCTCTCCAAGGCGGAGAACCTGCCGCCGATTCTGGTCGGCACGGTCATGCCCGAAGGCTCAAGCGGCGTGACGCTCGCGCCCGCGAGCGACGGACGTGACGCGATGCGCGCCTACGACGACGAGCGGCGCCGAGGCCACGTCGGCGACGTGCTGGTGGCCCTGGGTGACGAGGGCGTCGTCGCGACAGCGACCAAGCGGCTGCTGCCCAACTACGACGTCTTCGACGAGCGCCGTTACTTTCACCCGGGCGTCGGACCCGAGACCATCGTGAACGTAAGGGGCGTCGCGGTGGGCCTGCTCGTCTGCGAGGACGTATGGACGGCGGACGGTCCGGCGGCCGCGCTCGCGCGCGAGGGCGCCACACTGATCGTCGTCGCCAACGCGTCGCCCTACGCGCACGGTCGCCGCGAAGAACGAGAAGCCATGTTGCGCGAGCGCGCGCTCGAGACGAACTGCCCGATCGCCTACGTCAATCTCGTGGGCGGCCAGGACGAGCTCGTCTTCGACGGCCAGAGCACGGTGGTCGACGCCAGCGGCGAAGTTGTCGCGCGGGCCAGTGCCTTTCGCGAGGAGCTCCTCGTCTGCGAGCTCGAGGTGCGCGCTTCGAGCGTCGGCGTGGTGCTCGATACGCGCTACGCGCGCGAGGAGTCGCACACGGGCGCCTCGCACGTCAACCACCTCCAAGAGCCCCTTGGTGAGACCGAGGAGATCTACGAGGCGCTGGTGCTGGGCACGCGCGACTACCTGCGCAAGAACGGGTTCCGCGAGGCGATCGTGGCCTTGTCGGGCGGGGTGGACTCGTCGCTCGTCGCGGCCATCGCCGTCGACGCGCTCGGTGCGCGAGCGGTGCGGGGCTTCGCAATGCCGAGCCGCTACTCGTCGGAGGGATCAATTGTCGACGCCTTCGACTTGGCGGAGCGACTCGACATCGATGTGACAACCCTGCCGATCGAGTCGGCGCACGAGATGTTCAGTGAGTCGCTCGCCGAGGTGCTTGACGGGGGACCGACCGGGCTGACGGACGAGAACCTGCAATCGCGGATTCGGGCCGTACTGATGATGGCCATCTCGAACGCGACTGGCGCGATCGTGCTCACCACCGGCAACAAGTCCGAGATGGCGGTGGGCTACTCAACGCTCTACGGCGACTCGGCCGGCGGCTTCGCCGTCATCAAGGATGTGCCGAAGACCCTCGTCTACGAGCTCTGCCACTATCGCAACGACAGAGCTCGCCGCGACGGCGACGCCGATCCGATCCCGGCGTCGGTCTTGGAGAAGGCGCCCTCGGCCGAGCTGCGCGCCGACCAGCGCGACGACCAGTCGCTGCCGCCCTACGAAGTGCTCGACGCGCTGCTCGAGCTCTACGTCGAACAGGACGCCACCGCCGAGGAGATCATCGCCCTCGGCTACGACCGCGCGCTGGTGACCCGGGTGACGCGCCTCGTCGACCGCAGCGAGTACAAGCGCCGCCAGATGCCCCCCGGCGTGCGCATCACGAAAAAGGCCTTCGGCCGTGACCGCCGCATGCCCATCACGAACGCCTTTCACCCCGAGGCGTAGTGTCGTCGCGCGAGACGATGGAGCACCTCTTTTCGTGCTTCGAAGCCATGTACCACGTGCTCGGCGCGAGTGCGCCGAGTCTTACCGACGACGCCTACGTGGTGCGGACCTACGAGAC
>JBAUSF010000225.1:0-9963 GCA_049581565.1 Acidimicrobiales bacterium | reverse complement strand
GGCGATCAGAGCGCGGTCATCAGTCGCACCGGTGATGACGCGTTCGGTCGGTTTATCCACGCGGCCCTTCGCAGCTATGGCGTCGACGACCGGTTCGTGACCGCGGTGCCTGGCTTTCAAACGCCGGTTACCTTCTGTGAGCTGTTTCCACCCGACAACTTCCCCCTTTACTTCTACCGCCTTCCGAAGGCGCCAGACCTCGAGATCTACGAAGATGAGCTCGACCTCGACGCCATCTCGAGCGCGCGGCTCTTCTGGGCGAGCACGAGTGGTCTCTCGGTCGAGCCCAGTCGCAGCGCAACAATGCTCGCACTTCGCAGTCGCGAGCGCCACCATCCGACCGTGCTCGACCTCGACTATCGCCCGACGTTCTGGTCGTCTCGGGATGAAGCGCGTGGGTGCGTTCGCGCCGCCCTCGCCCATTCCACCATCGCCATTGGCAATCAGAGCGAGGTGGACGTCGCCGTTGACACGGCCGATCCCGATCGTGCGGCCGATCGACTCCTCGACCTCGGGCTGTCGCTCGCGGTTGTGAAGCTAGGACCCGAGGGCGTGCTCGCAAAGACGCGAGAGGAGCGGGTCGAGGTACCGCCGGTCGCCGTCGATGTGGTAAACGGACTCGGAGCGGGTGACGGCTTCGGCGGCGCCTTCTGCCATGGCGTGCTCGCCGGCTGGACCTTGCTCGACACCATCCGATTCGCCAACGCCGCCGGCGCCATCGTGGCTTCGCGTCTGGCGTGCTCGGATGCGATGCCCACCACTGAAGAGATTGAACGACTACTGGAGAAGGTATCTCGTGCGTAACGACGACCAGAAGAAGCTTTTGGACACGCGGTTCTTCCACCCCGAGGTGATCTCAGAGTTAGCTCAGCAACGCAAGACGCGAACTCCTCTCTTCGACTCCGGGCGGATCCTCATCGTCGCTGCGGATCACCCAGCGCGCGGATCAATCAGGGTCGGTTCTAGTCCGAGCGCGATGGCCAATCGCATCGACCTGCTCAATCGAATCGTGGCCGCGCTCGGAGTCCCGGGTGTCGACGGGGTGCTCGGAACGCCCGACATCATCGAAGACCTCTTGCTGCTCGGTGCTCTCGACAACAAGGTCGTCTTTGGCTCCATGAACCGCGGCGGACTGCCCGGTGCGGTCTTTGAGATGGACGACCGCTTCACCTGTTACAGCGCCTCATCGATCATTTCATCGCGACTTGACGGCGGAAAGATGCTGTTGCGCATCAATCCCGATGACGTGGGCACCGCAAACACGCTTGAATCGTGTGCGCGCGCCGTCAGCGATCTCGCGAGCGCACAACGCATCGCCATGGTGGAGCCCTTCATGAACAAGCGGGTGAACGGTCGCAACCAAAACGAGCTCACCACTGACGCGGTCATTCGCTCCATGGGTATCGCCTCCGCGCTCGGCTCGACGTCGGCCTACACCTGGCTGAAGGTCCCCGTCGTGGAGGAGATGGCCCGGGTCGCCGAGTCCAGCACGTTGCCCATCGTGCTGTTGGGCGGAGAGCAGCATGACTCGCCCGACACGATGTTCGCGCAGTGGGAGAAGGCACTTCAGCAACCCGGGATTCGCGGTCTCGTCGTTGGACGGAATCTCCTCTACCCGGCGAACGACGATGTCGAAGCCGCGGTGAAGATCGCCGCGGGCCTTCTATGAGCTCGGGCTTCCACCGCCACCCTCACGAACCAGATGCAGACGGCTTCACCGTCGCGATCACCCCCGAGAACGCCGGTTGGCGATTCTCGTCACTACGAATCCTCGACCTCCGACCTGGTCACACGTCCACGTTTCCAACCGGCGATTCCGAATGGATCGTGCTACCACTTTCGGGCGCGTGCGACGTACGCTGCGACCAGCAGTCCTTCGAACTTGAGGGGCGTGAGTCCGTCTTTTCTCGAGTCACCGACTTCGCGTACGCGCCGCGCGACGCCACCGTTGTCATCCACAGTCCCGCTGGTGGTCGCTTTGCTCTCACCGGAGCAAAAGCGCGACGAGTGCTACCTGCTCGCTACGGCGCGGCCAAAGATGTGCCCGTCGAGCTGCGCGGCACCGGCAACGCGAGCCGTCAGGCCAATAATTTTGCCTCGCCGGAGGGATTCGAGACCGATCGCTTGATCGCGGTCGAAGTACTCACTCCCGGCGGTAACTGGTCGTCATATCCTCCCCACAAGCATGACGAGCTGCGTCCCGGCGAGGCCGTGCTGGAAGAGATCTATTACTTCGAAGTGAGGGGTGGCGCCGCAGGCGGTCTGCCCGGACCGGGCGGGTACCAGCGCGTGTACAGTTCGGGCATCCACCGCGAGATCGACGTCCTCGCAGAGGTCGCGACGGGCGACACTGTGCTGATTCCCCATGGCTACCACGGACCAACGATGGCGGCTCCGGGTTACGACCTCTACTTCTTGAACGTGCTCGCGGGCGAGAGCGAACCGCGCACCATGGCCTTCTGCGACGATCCAACCCACGCCTGGGTTCGCGATTCGTGGAAGAGTCAACCTGTAGACCCCCGCCTTCCCCTCACCACACATCGAGGTACCACGTGAGACTCACCGTTGCACAAGCACTTGTCCGCTTCCTCTCGGTCCAGTACGTCGAACGCGACGGCGAACGGCACCGTTTCTTCGAAGGATGTTTCGGCATCTTCGGCCACGGCAATGTCGCGGGACTCGGCGAGGCATTGCTCAACAGTGACGACCTTCGCTACTACCTCGCACGCAACGAACAGGCCATGGTGCACACGGCCGTCGGCTACTCGCGCATGGCTAACCGACTGAAGGCGTTCGCCTGCACCACTTCAGTCGGTCCCGGTGCGACCAACATGGTGACCGGTGCCGCGGTCGCGACGACGAATCGAATCCCGGTGCTCTTGCTGCCCGGTGACGTCTTTGCGACGCGTCGAGCGAACCCCGTGCTCCAAGAGCTCGAAGATCCGAGCAGCCTTGACGTCTCGGTGAACGACTGCCTGCGACCAGTTTCTCGCTATTTCGACCGGATCTGGCGACCCGAGCAGCTGCCTCTCGCACTCCTGCGCGCGATGCGCGTCCTCACCGATCCCGCCGAAACGGGTGCCGTCACGCTCGCGCTGCCCGAGGACGTTCAGACCGAAGCCTTCGACTTCGCCGACGACCTGTTCGTCACTCGCGTGTGGCCCATTCGCCGTCCGAGGCCCGACGCCGGACTCGTCGAGCGACTCGCCGAATTGGTGCGCGGCTCATCTCGTCCACTCATCGTCGCCGGAGGCGGCGTCATTTATAGCGAGGCGACCGACGCGTTGCGTTCGCTCGTCTCGGTGACGGGCATTCCTGTCGCCGAGACCCAAGCTGGCAAGGGCTCGCTTCGCTTTGACGACCTGGCGAGCCTCGGCGCCCTTGGCGCGACCGGCACAGTCGCCGCGAATGAGATCGCGAGGGACGCCGACCTTGTGATCGGTATCGGAACGAGGTGGAGCGACTTCACGACTGCGTCCTTCTCGGTCTTCCAGAACCCCGACGTGAAGATCGTCAACATCAACGTCGCGCCCTTTGACACGACGAAGCTCTCGGGTGCAGCGATCGTGGCCGACGCTCGCGAGGCGCTGAACGCCCTATCCCGCGCGCTCGGGGGGTGGCGGGTCGATGACCAGTATGTGCGCGACTACCGCGCGCGAGCGGCAGCGTGGAACGAAACGGTCGAAGCGGCCTACCACCTCGGTCATGAGCCTCTGCCCGCCCAAAGCGAAGTGATCGGCGCGGTCGAGGCATCGACCAGGGACCGTGACGTGGTCGTCAACGCGGCGGGCAGCATGCCCGGAGACCTCCACAAGCTTTGGCGCACACGCGACCCCAAGGGCTATCACGTCGAATACGCCTTCTCCTGCATGGGCTACGAGATCGCCGCGGGTATCGGCGTGAAAATGGCTGCTCCAGATCGCGAAGTGTACGTTTTGGTCGGCGACGGTTCGTACCTCATGCTCAACTCCGAACTGGCCACGGCGGTCCAGGAGGGCATCAAGATCATTGTCGTCCTCGTCGTCAATCACGGCTTCCAGTCAATTGGCGCTCTCAGCGAGTCCGTCGGTGTCGAACGCTTCGGTACCCAGTATCGCCACCGTGACGCGTCGGGCCAGCTGCGAGGCGACGTCCTTCCCACCGATTTGGCAGCGAACGCCGCCAGCCTCGGAGCGACGGTCCTTCGTGCGGCCAGCATCGTCGAGCTCAGCGACGCGCTCGAGGTCGCGCGAGCCAACGCCACGACGACCGTCATCCAGATCGAAACCGACCCAAACGTGTCGGGGCCGGACTCGATGTCCTGGTGGGACGTACCAGTCGCCGAAGTGACCCAACGCGCCAGCACCCACGATGCGCTCGAGCGCTACGACGCGGAGCGAAAAGTGCAGCGAGAGTTCCTCCGTCCGACGTCGCTACCGATCTCGGAGTAGTCGTGCATCGGACCTCTTCCCTCAACCGTCTCCGCATCCTCTAGTCGACGAGCCGATGGACTCGACGACGTCGACCGAGGTCTACTTCCGTCCGAGCGCACTCGTGGGCGCCGCGTGCAGCTTCATCCTCATGGGCTCGGTGGCGTCCATCTACGGACCACTCCTCATCGCCTTCTCGCACCGGTTCCACGAGTCCGTGCCCGCGGCCGGTGTCGTGATCAGCGTCAACTTCGTCGGGGCGCTGCTCGGCGTTCTGTTCGGCTGGCTCGGTGTGAAGCGGCTCACCGGCGGCACGGTGCTCGCAGCGGCGGCGGCTCTGTTGGCGCTCGGCGCCCTCGGGTCGGCGCTCGCACGGCCGTGGACGCTCTTCCTCATGGCCGTCTTCGTCGTCGGCCTCGGCTTTGGCGGACTTGACTTCTCGCTCAACACCTTGCTCACGCGCACGGCCGAAAGAGGCCGGGCGCTTCGGCTCAACGTGTCGAACGCCGGCTACGGGGTCGGCGCGGTGGTCGGGCCCCTGCTCGTCATCGCACTGCACCCGAAGCACTTCCCTATTCTCTTTGGCATCATCGGCGTCGTCGGCGTCGTCGTCGCGACGCTCAATCGTGGCGTGCACGCGCCCGCGCTCGGCGGCGAAGTGAAGCAGCGCAAGATCACGATGAGAAAGGCCGAGCGTCGTCCAATCCTCATCACGTTCATCGTCGCCTACGTGCTCTACATCTCGGTCGAAACGAGTTCATCGGGTTGGATGGCCACCCAGATTCATGGGGTTGGCTACAGCGAATCGGTCGGCAGTCTCGTGACCGCGGGCTTCTGGGCAGGTTTCGCCATCGGGCGCGGGTTCGGCACGCCGGTCTATCACTGGCTCTCGGACAAGATCCTCGTGCTGGGCGGTCTCGGTGCCGCCATCCTCCTCTGCGCGTTCGCCTACTCGAGCACGCTCGCCCCCGTCGCCTACCCGCTCCTCGGGCTCGTGCTCGCCCTCATCTTTCCGATGGGCCTGCTGTGGTACTCGAACCTCTGTCCACACGACAGCGACGGACTCGCACTGATGATCCTCTTCATGATGGCGGGCGGCGTCATCGGCCCGGGACTCGAGAGTCTGATGGTTTCAGCGTTCGGCGTCCACGTCGTGCCGATCGTGGTCGCCATCTTCGCACTCGTTGATCTTTGCGTCTTCGCGAGCGCGCTTCGTTTCACTCCGCTCGTCACGGACTAGGAGGCGCTCTTGAAGCTCGTGAGAATCTCTCGCGCGGCGTCATCGCCGAGAACGACGTTTCCATAAAGGCTGAATCGATCGATCACGTCACCGAATCGTTCGCTCACTCTCGACGCCACCTCGTCGAGTGGCGCCACGACGCTGAAGGCCTCGAGCACGTCGTCATTAATAAGTTTGGCCATCGCGTCCCACTCGCCCGCTCGCGAGAGGTCATTGAGCGCGGGCTGAAGATCACCCCATCCGTGCAGATCCAGCACCCCGCGATAGGCGGGTGTCGAACCGTAAAAGGCGAGCTGCTTGCGAACATCGCGACTCGCGGCTCCCACCTCTTCGTCGTTCGCCCCCGACACCACCATGCCCGTAAAGGAGATCTGGATATCAGAACGCGAGCGCCCCGACTTCGCGAGACCTCGCTCGAGCGCGGGCATCGTCACCTCGCGCAGGTAGCGCTCGGTGGTAAAGGGGTGGACCAGAAGGCCGTCGGCGACTTCGCCCGCGACCTCGGTCATCAGCTCTCCGACCGCCGCGAGGAAGACCTTCGGCGGACCATACTCGTGCGGAGCGGGGCTGAAGAACGGGGTCATGAGCGTGTGCCGATAGAACTCGCCGCGAAAGGCGAGCTTCGTTCCCTCATTCCAGCACGACCAGATCGCGCGCATCGCGAGGATGTACTCGCGCATTCGCGCGGCCGGTTGCGACCACGGCATCGAATAGCGCTTTTCGATGTGCGGCTTGATCTGGGAACCAAGACCGAGCAGCAGTCGACCGCGGGAAAGGATCTGCACATCGTTCGCCATCGTCGCGGTGATCATCGGGCTTCGCCCGAAGGCGACGACGATGCCGGTGCCGAGTTCGAGGCGCGTGGTCGCGGGAGCGGCGGCCGCCAGAATCAACAGAGGATCGTGGCCGGTCTCTGCCGCCCACGCACCGTCAAAGCCCGCCTCTTCGATCTCGCGGGCGCGGGTCCCCATGGAGTCGGCCTGAAAGCCCAGCCCGCCGTCGATCAGCATCCGCGAAGTCTAACGAGCGGTGCCGGGCGACCGGCGAGGGCGATGCGCGTCGCCACGCTCCATCATCGCCTCGATCTCGTCGGGCGTAAAGCCGAGCTCGGAGAGAATCTCATCGGTCTGTTCGCCGAGGAGCGGTGCGGGGCTACGCAGCGAGGTCGGCGACGCCGACAGCTTGAAGGGCGATTCGATATGGCGGTACGGCCCGACGAGAGGATGGACCTCGTCGCGCAGCACCCCGCGGTGGAGTGACGGATCGTTCACGATCTCGTCCACGGTCGGCACTGGGCTCGCGGGAATGGCGAGAGGCTCGCAGAGCTCGAGCCACTCGGCCGTCGTGCGCTCGATAACAATCTCGGCGAGGTCGGAAAAGACGTGATCTGCCTCTTTCAGACGCGTACTGTGTTCGGCGAACCACGGACGCTCCATCATGTCCATTCGGTCGACCGCTGCAAAGAGCGCCCTCCAATGTTCGTCGGTGTACGGCATGATCGCCACGTGGCCGTCCGCCGTTCGGTGCGGCCCCCGGTGGGACGACAAGATGCGGCTATAGCCGGCGCGCTCGCCGGGAATGGCGGCGCCGGCCAAGTGCTCGACCAGGTTGAACGAGAGCACCGCGTCGAACATCGGCACCTCAACCTTCTGTCCCTCTCCCGTGCGCTCGCGGTGCACGAGTGCGGCCAGCACGGCGTTGGCGATCATGACGCCGGTGATCTTGTCGCCGATGAGCGCCGGGAAGAAGGCGGCCACGCCGAGCACTTCTTCGTTGAGCGACGGAAGGCCGGTGAGCGCCTGGATGATGTCGTCGTAGACGGGGGCGTTCTCTTCCGCGGAGCCTGACGCGAATCCGTGCGACTCGCAGTAGACGAGTCGGGGATACGTGGACGCGAGGTCTTCGTAGGAAAGTCCCAGTCGCGCGAGCGGACCCGGGCGCAGATTGGTGAGAAAGACGTCTGCGGTGTCAAGCAGCGCGCGCAGCACGAGAGCGCCCGTGTCGGACTTCACGTTAAGGGCGATCGATCGCTTGTTGCGATGCAAGTTGAGCGCTACGCCCGACAGCCCGCCTACCGCACCGGCTCCCATCATCCGACTGCTGTCGGGACCGTGCTCGACCTTGATGACGTCGGCGCCGAAGTCCCCGAGCATCTGGCCGGCGTAGGGCGCCATCACGACCGTCGCGAGCTCCACGACCCGCATGCCGTGCAGCGGGCCTACTGGTACCTCGTTCTGCGCCACGAGAGTAGATCTTACGAAGTCAGCAAGGGCGTCCCGTTCGCTCCCGTGAGCGACCACGAACGGCGCTCGCTCGCGAGACCCGACAGCAACATTCGCTGCGCGCTCGCAACCACGACGTCAACGGGAGGCGTGCGCGACGGCTTCCACGTCAGCGAGATCGCCTGCAGTGCGCCGAGCAGCATATTCTGAGCGAGCTTCATGTCGACGTCCGCTCGAAGCAGCCCCTGCTCGCCCGCCTCGGCGAACAGCCTCGTCCAGAGCAGGACGTACGCCTTCTCCGACGGTCTGCACCGCTCCAGCACCGAGGCCGGCACGTCACCGCGCAAACGGTGCGCGGCAGCGCGGGAGTAATCCGAGCTCCTCACGGTGAGTCGCAGGTGCGCGTCGATCGCGAGCGCCAACTTATCGAGCGCGTCGTCGTCACGGTGTTGCTCGAGCACTCGCTCCAGCGTGGTGCGCGCGTTCGCGAAGCCGGAGACGAACACCTCGCCCGCGAGTTCTTCTTTGTTCGAGAAGTGGTAGTAGATGGCGGGCGCCTGAACGCCCGCGACGTCGCCGACATCGGAGAGCCGCATGCCGTTGAAACCCTTTTCGGCAAGGACCTTCGCCGCCGCGTCGAGGAGGCGAACGCGCGTCGCCGCGGCCTTGCCGCCCTCACCTTGGCGATCGTTCGACTTGTGATTTGTTGCTGGGACCCCTCCATTTGCTTTCGACTTCGCCATCACCCACCTTTCATCGAGTCAACTAACCGCCCTCCCGAGTCAATCAGTTGCCCTTGCCTCGAATCCGTACGAATGGATCAAGTACCTCCGAATGTCCACACGCCCACGAACTGCTGACAGCGTACCGGCTGAGGCGCCACGCGTCGATTGAACGTGACTACGGTTCGTCAGCGATGATCGCGACGCTCGAGTTAACGAATTGCCATTAGATCGTTACCACGCCGCCGTGTGCGAATTGACCGTATTCACGACAGCGCAGACGGTCCAAGCGGGCGATTAGCTTCCGAAGTTCCAGCCTTCGCCCTGCTCGTAGCGATGGAGAATGTTCTTTGCGATGAGAATCTTGTGCACTTCGTCGGGACCATCGGCGAGACGCAAGATGCGCGCCGTCAGGTACATCTGAGCGAGCGGCAGATCGTTGGTCACCCCCGCGCCACCCCAGACCTGGATGGCTCGATCAACGACGCGGTGATACGCGGCGGGCACGAACACCTTGATCGCAGAGATCGCGGTGCGCGCCTCGGGATCGTTCTTCGCGACCTTCTCGGCGGCGTTGATGGTCATGAGGCGCGCGGACTGCACGTCCATGAAGCTCTCGGCGATGAAACCCTGGATGAACTGCTTGTCCTTGAGCAAACCTCCGTGCACCTCACGGACGAGCGACCGTTCGACCATGAGATCGAACGCGCGCCACATCTGACCGATCGAGTTCATGCAGTGATAGACGCGTCCGGCACCGAGGCGATCTTGCGCAGCTTGGTGTCCTTGACCCACGAGGCCGAGGGTGTTCTCGACAGAAACCCGTACGTTCTCGTAGCGAATCTCGCAGTGGTCTGATGTCGAACGACCGAAGATACCAATGCCCCGTACGATGTTGACCCCAGCGGTGTCGGCGGGAACGATGATCTGACTCATGTGACCGTTCGAGCCCATCTCGCCGGTCGGATCGATGGTGCGGCACATCACGATGAAGAAGTTCGCGTCGATGCCGTTTGACGTGAACCACTTATGTCCGTTGATGACCCAGTGGTCACCGTCACGCACCGCCTCGGTCTCGATCGACCGGGGGTCAGACCCCGCGTGCTCGGGCTCGGTCATCGAAAAGCCCGACTCCATCTCTCCCGCGATGAGTGGCAGGAGCCACTTCTCTTTTTGCTGATCGGTCCCGTACTTCACGAGGATGCTCGCGTTGCCTGAGTTCGGCGCGGCGATCCCAAAGAGCGCGGCCGCCCCGACGGCGTAGGCGAGAATCTCGTACATATAGGCGAGCGACAAGAAGTCGAGGCCCGCTCCCCCGTACTCCATTGGCAGGTGCGGCGCCCAGAGCCCCGCCTCGACAACCTTCGCCT
>JBAUSF010000224.1:0-8356 GCA_049581565.1 Acidimicrobiales bacterium | reverse complement strand
AACGTTGAGTCCCAAGGAGGGAAAGTGGCACCAGCCGCGAAGAAGAAGGCTGTAGCCAAGAAGGCTCCAGCGAAGAAGGCCCCTGCGAAGAAGGCCGCGAAGAAGCGCGCCCCTGCGAAGAAGGCCGCTGTGAAGAAAGTAGCGAAGAAGCGCGCCCCTGCGAAGAAGGCCGCGAAGAAGCGCGCCCCGGCCAAGAAGGCCGCGAAGAAGCGCGCTCCGGCCAAGAAGGCCGCGAAGAAGGCGCCCGCTCGCAAGGCCGCCAAGCGTCCTGCAAAGCGCGCCGTCAAGAAGGCGTAGGGATAGCAAGCATCTCTCGCTACTGAGAGCTGTACCTCGAGGGGGCCGAATGGCCCCCTCGAGCGCTGTCCGGGCGACCGTCGCTCGCTCGAAGAAGTGCCGAGAGCGGGGACGAGGCGTACGAACTGCGACGACTTAGGTAGTTTGGAGCCGAGTCGACGAATTCCCTCGCTAACCGATTGGTCGCGCATCAGATGCTGCTTCTCACAACCCATACAACGGCGTCGCCGTACGCGCTGGTGCCGATCGTGATCTTCGTCGGGCTCTTCATATTCGTGACCCGGCGAAAGCGGCGCTGAGCCGGGGCGATTAGCGCTCTTTGATTTCGAATGCCGACGAGCTGTCACCGTCCTCGTACCAGTTCTCGAGATCGTCCAGTTCGTCGACGTCGTATCGCCAGGAACTCGTGAGGTCGATGCGGCACGCCACGCCCAGACGGCGAGCCTCGTCGGCGTGGCGATGGAGAGATCCGGGCCCGTACGAGAAATGAAAGTCCAGATGTGGCGGAATGACCATGACGTTGGTGCCCTCACCGTGGTGGTCGGCGAACAGGGTAATGCCTGATTGGCCCTCAAAGGTGCCGAGGCGTTCGGGAAAGCGTAGATCGCCGTGGGCGATTATCAACTGATCGAAACGGTCAGCCAGGGATTCGTAGGCCGACTGCACCGCTTCGTTGAGCGATGTCGAAGACGAGAGCAGCAGTTCGACTCCGAGCGACGCCGCAAATTCCGCGAGGTCTTCGTCTTCACTCACGATGATGACGGGTCGGGGGCGACTGCTGAGTATCACGCCACGAGCCAATTGTTCGACGACCGCCGTCACGTCGACTTCGCCGTTACTCCGAAGTCGAGACTTGGCACGATCGAATCGTTTCAGGGGGACAACGACCGCAGTACTCATTGCCGAGCATGTTATGCGATTGCGACGCAAGTAATCTTGCCGCAATGGAGATGGAGCGTCGCGATCTGCTGGAGTTCGAAAGAGATCTGATCGACGGGGGCGCGGTCGTCGTTGGAATCGACGAAGTGGGTCGCGGTGCACTCGCCGGACCGTTACTGGTCGGGGCGGCCACCCTGCGGACGTGCGTCGACCCTCCCGAAGGACTTGATGATTCAAAGCGCCTCAGTCCAGTTACTCGGACATCTCTCGTGGAGCCGCTGCGTGAGTGGGTTGACGAATGGTCGATCGGCGTCGTCAGCGCGGCGGAAATCGACGAATGGGGGATGCGCCTCGCTCTGGCCGTCGGAGCGACTCGCGCGCTCGAAGGACTCCGATCGACGCCGACACACGCCCTCGTCGATGGCCCCTTCAATCTGCTTTCCGCCAGGCTCGAGTTCCGTGGGGCTGTCGTGAGCACGTGTCCACCGCTGCGCTACGAGGGGATGGCCGCGACCATGATCGTCGGAGGAGATGCTCGCAGTGCCACAATCGCGACCGCGGCAGTCCTGGCGAAGGTTGCGCGAGACTCGATAATGGTCGAGCTCTCGGGAGAGTTCACCGAATACGGCTGGGAGCGCAACAAGGGCTACGGAGCGCCTGAGCACATGGAGGCGATACGACGTTGGGGCCTGTGCGTCCATCACCGCGCATCGTGGAATCTGCCTGAGCAGGCGTTGTTTTGAGAGGGCACTCAACGACGTAGGGCTTTGCTGGCGCGACGGTCAAAAGAACCAAAAAGGCTAACATTGAGAGGTTATGCCTGCACTCCTCTCCGTCAATGGGTTGAAGGTTCGTTTCACATCTCGAGATGCAGTTGCCACGGCAGTTGACGATTTTTCCCTGGTCATAAATGCCGGTGAATGCGTTGGACTCGTTGGCGAATCGGGATGCGGCAAGACGACGACCGGTCTCGCCATCATGCGGCTCCTCCCCGGAACTGGAAAGATCCACGCCGGCAACGTCCTGCTCGATGGTGTGGATCTTGCGAGCTTGAGCGAAAAGGAGATGCAGCGTCAGCGCGGCCGCAGCATCGCGCTCATTCCCCAGGATCCCATGAGTTCGCTCAATCCCACGACAAAGATCGGCCGCCAGATCGGCGAGGGCTTGAGGATCCATCATGGTGTGGGCGAAGACGAGGCGAGGAAGCGAGCACTCGAGGTACTCGAAATGGTTGAGATGCCGCGTCCCGCCGAGCGGCTCGATCAGTACCCCTTTGAGCTCTCAGGCGGACTACGACAGCGGGTGATCATCGCCATGGGCCTGGTGTGTAGTCCGAAGCTGCTCATCGCCGACGAACCGACGACCGCGTTGGACGTGACGATTCAGGCTCAGATTCTTGACATCCTCGATAACTTGAGGAAAGAGCTCGGCATGGCCATGCTGCTCATTACTCACGACATGGGGGTCATTGCCGGTCGCGCCGACCGCGTGGTCGTGATGTACGCGGGCAAGAAGGTCGAAGAGTCGTCGACGTCGGATCTCTTCACGTCGATGCGTCATCCCTACACGCAGGCGCTCCTGGCGTCGATGCCCAATTTGGAGAACACCTCAAAGCACAAGCTGGCCTCAATCGCCGGCATGCCGCCCGACCTCACGAGAGAGATTGTCGTGTGCCGTTTCGCACCGCGCTGCGCCTTCGCGACCGACCAGTGTCGAACCGAAGAGCCGCCGATGACGCTCATTGACGAGCACTCCTTTGCGTGCTTTCATCCCACCGACGGTCCCCGGCCCGTCGTGGCGGCTGCGCCCTCGTCGACGGCGGTGACGACGACGAGCGGAGAGAAGGTCGAACTCCTGCGCGCCGTCGGGCTGGTAAAGGAGTTCGAGGTTAAGGGTGGACTCATCCGCCACAAGGTGGGGGCAATACACGCGGTGTCCGACGTCAGCTTCACCCTTACCGAAGGAGAGACCTTCGGACTGGTGGGCGAGTCGGGCTGTGGCAAGACCACGATCGGGCGCATGTTGGTTGGGCTGGAGCCCTTGACGGCGGGCCAGATATTCTTCGACGACAAGCTGGTGTCCGCCCGTGGCCACAAACCGTCGAGAGTCGATCGTCGCGATCGCCAGATGATGTTTCAGGATCCCTATTCGTCGCTCGACCCTCGCATGAAGGTTGCCCAGATCATCGGCGAACCTCTCGCGGTCCAGGGCGACGGCAACAAGGTCCAACAGAGGAATAGGGTGTACGAGCTTCTAGCGTCGGTGGGCCTAGACCGACGTGCAGCCGACCGCTACCCCCACGAGTTTTCGGGCGGACAGCGCCAACGGATCGGTTTCGCACGCGCGTTGGCGCTGAACCCCCGACTCATCGTCGCAGACGAGCCGGTGTCGGCGCTCGACGTTTCCGTCCAGGCTCAGATCCTCAATCTCATGAAGGAGCTCCAGCGCGAGCACCGCCTCTCCTACGTGATGGTCAGCCACGATCTGGCGGTCATCTACTACATGGCCGATACCATCGCCGTCATGTACCTCGGCAAGATTGTCGAGCTGGGCGACGCGGAATCGGTCTTTCGAACGCCGGCACATCCCTACACTCAGGGCCTGCTTGACGCCGTGCCGGTGCCCGATCCCGCGCTCGCTCGTCAGCGCCGCGACGTCCAGGTGCACGGCGAGCTGCCGTCCGCCGTGAATCCGCCTTCGGGATGTCGCTTCCGCACTCGCTGCTCCAGGGCTCAGGACCTCTGCGCCGAAGAGGAGCCTCTCCTCCGCAGCTTCGGCGCGACGCAGGAGGCGGCGTGCCATTTCCCGATGAAGTCGCCGGTCACGATTGGCTCGCGAACGTAGATTCGATTGCGGCGGGTGCGAGACGTCGCATCCGATCCGGCTCAGCGTTCGAGGAGACGGACCTCGAAGGCGTCGCGCAACGCCTCTCCCACGTAGGTGATGGCGACGATGACGAGCACGAACAGGAGCGCGGTGGGGTAGATCTCCCACCAGAAGCCGTTCGACTGCTGGACGGATCCCGCTTGCATCATGGTTCCCCAGTCGGTCTGGGGAGCCTGGATGCCGAGACCGAGGAAGCCAAGTGTCGAGAGGAACAAGATCGCGTCGGCGACGGAGAAGGTCGCCACGGTGACGATGTTGCTCATGGAGTTAGGAAAGACGTGGCGCCAGATGATGTGCCACTTGCTCGCACCCATGGCGGTGGCGGCCTGGGAGTACTCCAGCTTCTTGATCAGGAGGGCGTCACCTCTAATGATGCGCCCGTTCGCGAACCATCCTGTCGCGCCAATCAGCAAAATGAGAAAGACCGTGGAGCGTTGGAAGACTGAGATCAGGGTGATCAGCAAGAAGAGCAGCGGGATCGAAAGAAACGCGTCGAGCAAGCGCATCATCAGCGTGTCGACGATTCCGCCGAGGAAACCAGAGACCATGCCGTAGATGGTGCCCACGACGATAGTGATAAGCCCAGCGAGCATTCCCAGGCTCAGCGAGTACTCGCCCCCGAACATGATTCGACCGAGTTCGTCGAACCCGGAGCTGTCCGTGCCGAGCAAGTGCTTGAGCGACGGGGGAGAGTTGAAGGTGACGTTGAGGGCGGAGGCCTGATTGGTCTGATTCGTGTGATAGAGGACCGGGCCCAGGTAGCAGAACAAGACGACAAAGATGAGAAACAGCACCGACGTGACCGCGAGCTTGTTGTGAACGAAGATGCGCGTGCGCTGCTTCCACATCGGCACGACTTCGTCGCTGGCCTCGGTGTTGGCGACATTCTCAGTCACCAAACTGTGAAGCTCGAGCGGCGGAGACTCTTCGCTGCCGATCATTGCTTGCCCTGGATTCGAATTCGGGGGTTCACGATGCCGAGCATGACGTCGGCCATCAGATTGCCGAGCAGCGTCAAGATAGCGACGAGGAGTGTGACCCCGAGCACCGTCGGCACGTCAGAGATAGTGGCTGCGTTGACGACCTGAATACCCAGCCCGCTGTAGTTGAAGACGGCCTCGATGACGACCGCGCCGCCCAGGAGCGCGGGGACATAGAGCCCGAGGATGATCACGATGGGCCCAAGGGCGTTACGAACGGCGTGATGAATGAGCATGCGGCGATTGCTGCAGCCCTTGGCTTTGGCCGTGCGAATGTAGTCCTGAACCAGAACCTCGAGAACAGCGCTACGCATAAAGCGGCTGAGGAAGGCGATGCTTAACAGTGTCAGTGTCGCCACGGGAAGAACGAATCCCCTTGGATCAGTGAACATGGCCCACGGCGCTACCCCGCTCGGCGGAGAGGTGGGTAGGTGCGGCCAACCAAAGCTGAAGAACTGCAGCATCAAGATTCCGAGCAGGAAGGCGGGAATGCCGTAGAGGATGAAGGCCGTGCCGGTCGCGACGTAGTCAGCGGGAGTGTTGCGCTTGGAGGCTTGGTAGATGCCCAGGGGGAGTGCGATCACGACCGTCAAGATGAGTGACGTGACCGCTAGCCAGATGGTACGTGGCACGTAGAGCGAGATGATCGACCACACCGAGAGGTTCTGCTTGTACGAATGCCCCAGGTTGAAGTGGATGAAGACCTGATCGAGGTACTCCCAGAACCGCACAAAGTAAGGGCGAAACATCCCATGCTGCACGCCCCAAACGTGCACGGTATGTGGATTGGCGTGCGTACCGAGAACCGCGTACGCGGGAGCCAGGATGCCGCCCACTTCGAAGTAGGGAAGCGTGAAGGTGATGAGCATCACGATCAACAGCACGATGAAGGACTGACCAAGCCGCCTCAAGATGTAATTGAACACCGGCTGAGTTTAACAGCGCCCCCCGCTCCCGCTAGGTCGTCCGCCGCACGGGGAATGGCCGCCCACCTTCTCCAATGACGAACGACCCCCTCAAGGAGGGGGTCGTTCGTCATTGGGCCTAGGCCCTTGTTTTGAGCCTGGTTACCAGTAGTAGTACTCCGGCGTGAACGTCTGGAGCGGGTTCGGCGAGAAGCCGATCTTGCTCTTGAGGCCGTTCTTGACTTCGCCAATGCCGCCCGCGACGAAGTCGTTGGTGACGTTGGGCTGCCACATGTCAGGCAGCACCTGCGCCGCGGTGTTCGCGAAGGCGCCGAGGCTGGCGGTACCGAAGTCGGTTGCATTCGTTTCCGCATTTATCGTTGCGTTGTTGAAGTTGCCGATGTTGAAGCTCGCTCCCGGCGTGAACAACGTCTCGCCTGATGGGTAGTACTCGGGGGAGTAGATCCATCCCGCACCCCAGTAGCAGATGCTCCACTTGCCCGAGTTCGCCGAGCACTCCGAGATGACGGTGTCAAACGGCGCCGAGGAGACCTTCATGGAGATCCCGATGGAAGCCCACTCTGAGACCTCAGAGTCGACCTGGAGCGCCGTTACCGGAGCTCCCGAGTCGTAGAGGAAGTCAAAGGCCAGCTTCTCACCGCTCGTAATTCCGGCGCCGCAGTTGGTAGCCCCCGTGCCGGGACTCGCGCATTCGAGGGTCCCGCCCGACAGCTTCCAACCGTGGCTCTTGAGCAGACTCGAGGCTTTGGCGGGGTTGTACGGATACGGGTTCTTCATGGACACGCCGGAGTCAATCGAGGACGGTGTCACTGGCGGCAGCGGGTTGATCTGCACGAAGCCGTAGCCCTTGAAGACCTTGTTGATGATGGCCGGCTGGTTGATCGTGTCCTGGAGCGCTTGACGGATGTAAAGCTGATCCAACAGTGGCGCCTGGGGATTCAACTTGTTGAAGTTGTAGGCGGAGTAGTCCACTGACCACGGCGAGGCGACCTTGATCTGGTACGTGTTCGCGATCGGGCCCCAGTTGGCGCCCGGCTTGTTTGGTGTACCATTCGCAGTCAGCACCGTGTTGTCCACGTAGCCGAGGTCAACGGTGCCTGCGCGAAGCGCGTTCTCTTCGGCCGTCGCTGACGCGAACGCCTCCTCCTTCACTTCAGCAACCTGAGCCTTCTGTGGGCCGGAGTACTTGGTGTTGGGCACGAGGGTCAAGTTGCCCAGGTTGTCGAACGCCGTCAGCTTCCACGGGCCGTCGTCGCCGCTCTGCCACAAGCTGTCGGTGAAGGTCGAAGTATCCGAGGACTCCTTGTTCAGGTACTTGTAGACAGCCGCGCACGCCGCGTTAGTGGACGCAGCGTCATAGGCACCCGACGCGCAGGTGGAGGTCTTGCCCGGAGCGGTGATGTCCCAACTGTTTGGCATCGGGGTGATTTCTGCGAGGTAGTTGTAGAGAATCCAGTACGGGTTGACCGACGTCGTGTAGTTGATCGTGACGGTATTGCCCGAGCCGGTCGCGCTCTTCACCATATTGGGGATGCCGTACTTGCCGTTGTAGCCGCAGTAGTCCGTCGGAACGGCTCGATACATGTTCAAGAAGAACATGACCGACTCCGCGTCGACGGTCTGGCCGTCGGCGAACTTCCAGCCCTTCAGATCAATCGTGGACGTTTTGTTGCCGTTGCTCATGACCGGCATTTTTGCCGGGGAGAGCTTCGGCTGGACGGCGGCCGAGGCGCCGAGGCCGAAGTAGTACAGCGGACGATATAGCTGCTGGTCAAAGCCGTCGATATCGGCGACCGAGAAGGTAGCGCAGGTCATGTAGGGGAAGATGTAGTTCGGGGTGGTGCCGACCTGCTCGGCGAAGGTAATGACGCCCGTGGGCTTGCTCGCCGCTCCGGCTCCTCCCGTAGAAAATGCGACCAGGCTGATTGATAACGCAGCTGCCGCCGATGCGACGGTCATCAGAGCCCGAATCTTGTGTTTGAATTGCATATTTTTATTGCCTCCCCGTACCATTGCTGGTCACGTCCAGTTTGCACATCCTGCAAGGATGACTGGAGGCAACTGTATCGGGGCAGGGCGGTGGATACAAGTAAGCCCAGTGCGCCATTTTCAACCTCTCGAGACAGCTCGAGAGCAGGGACTTCGCGAAATATCGTTTAATTGCTAACGATTCGCGGCAGATGCACCGTTCGTTGCCAAACCGCCACTGTCGAGTCAGTGCATGGGGACAATCATCAGGATTGCTGGGGCATTAAATCACTCTGATAAATATTGTCGACAATGCCATATGACCTGGTTGGAACGTCATGTCGCCGATCTCTAGTAGTAGAGGTACTCCGGGAGAAGGTTGGCGAGCGCGTTCGGCGACCAGCCGATTGAGCTGTTGAG
>JBAUSF010000223.1:0-5000 GCA_049581565.1 Acidimicrobiales bacterium | reverse complement strand
GCTCGGCATGGCGGGCTGCGTGCGGCCCCAGGTCGTGCGCGACCAGGCATGGGAGATGGCCAGGTGCTGACGGGCCCGGGTGATGCCGACGTAGAAGAGGCGACGTTCCTCCTCGAGCCCCTCGACTGACCCGAGCGCCATGTCGGAGGGGAAGTTCCCGTCGGCGGCGTGGATCACGTGGACCGCGTCGTACTCGAGGCCCTTTACCGAATGCACCGTCGAGAGCACCAACCAGTCCTCGTCCATCATGGGAGGGCCCGCGAAGTCGCCGGTCGATGCAGGTGGTTCGAGTGTCTGGTCGGCCGCCACGTCGCTCAGGCGTCGCGCGTCCGCACAGGCCAAGACGAGCGCGCCCAGATCCTCGAGGCGCGGTGCGGCGTCGTCGTAGGAGGCCGTGATGAGTGGGGTCATGGCGAGACGTATTCGCTCCGCGTGCGCGGGAACCGGTTCGTGCGCGTGTTGGCACATCGCCGCGACGAGCGCGCTCGACATTTCGCCCGATTCGACCGGTAAGACGTCGAGCGCGCCCGGCCAGCGACGAGTGATCTCTTCGTGTCCGAGGGGCAGTGAGTAGTCCGGGTTCCTCAAAGCGTCAAGAGCCCTGCGGGCCTTCGCCGGCCCGACGCCCGGGAGGAGCTGGAGAAGCCGAAACCAGGCCATCTCGTCTCGCGGGTTGTCGGCGAGGCGAAAGGCGGCGAGGAGGTCTTTCACGTGGGCGGCCTCGAGGTAGCGAAGCCCGCCGTACTTGACGAAGGGGATGCGTCGCCGGGCGAGCTCGATCTCGAGGTCCGCGCTATGGTGCGCCGCGCGAAAGAGCACCGCCTGCTTGCGAAGGGCGACGCCCTGTTCGTAGAGCTCGAGCACGCGATCGGCCACGTACTCAGACTGCTGGCGTTCGTCGGCGCAGTGGATGAGCGTTGGTTGGTGCGCACCGATGACGGGCGTGTGCTCGCGCAGCACGGCACAGAATCCTTCGGGCGCGTCGGCCGCGATCGCATTCGCCACGTGAAGGATGGCCGCCGAGGAACGGTAGTTGACCTCGAGCGTGATCGTCGTCAGGTCTTCGAAGTATCGCTCGGCGTGCAGCAGGTAGGCCGGCGACGCGCCGCGGAATCCGTAGATGGCCTGAGCGTCATCGCCGACGAGGGTGACGCGAGGATCGTGGTGGCGCAGTCCCGTGAGGACTTCCAGCTGGAGGAGATTCACGTCTTGGAACTCGTCGACGAGTATGTGGTCGAAGGCGTCGCCAAGCTTCTTGCCCAACGTGTCGTGCTTTGCGACCACGCGCCAGAAGAGCAACAGGTCGTCGAAGTCGAGGAGGCCGAGCGACCGCTTGCGCGCAACGAAGGCGCTGAAGACCGCCGCGACATCATCGAATCGGTCGGCACACCAGGGTGTGATCTCGGCCATCACGTCGCGCAGGGGCACGCCGGTGTTGACCGTGCGCGAGTAGAGCGAGGCGAGCGTGGACTTTCTCGGAAGGCGGCGCTCTCCGCTCACGAGGCCGAGGTCGCTGCGCACGATATCCATGAGGTCGGCCGCGTCACCGTGGTCGAGCACGCCAAATCCCTCGGGCAGTCCAACCGCCGCGTGGTGCGTGCGCAGTGTTCGGTGGGCGACCGAGTGAAAGGTTCCGCCCGCGACGCGCTGAGCTTCGCCGGCTCGTCTGATCGAGTGCACGCGATTGACGATTTCGCGCGCCGAACGTCGGGTGAAGGTGAGCAGCAGGATCCGCTCGGGGCGTACGCCGTGGTCGAGGAGATAGTCGACGCGCGCGGTAAGGGTCGTTGTCTTGCCGGTCCCTGGTCCGGCGATGATGCGCAGTGGCGTGTCGCCGAAGGTCACCGCTTCGAGCTGGCGTTCATTGAGGTCGTGTAGGGAAGCGAACATATGTTCGATAGTATTCTCTGCCGGTTTCACGCGGGGAAGATTGTTCGAGAGTGGAACAATCACAGGAATTATGGCGACATGGAACCTGTAGATGAGAGGAAAGAGGCAGCGCCTGGTTGGATTCGCCGTACGCGTGAGTCAGTTGACCGGGTTAGTGGGGCGTTCCGCCACTCATGAGATCAAGGACGTGAGCGAGCACGTCGCTGACCGCTGCGAAGTTCTCGCGCACGCCATTGGGCGAACCGGGCAAGTTGATGATGAGCGTCTCGCCAACGGTGCCCGCGACACCCCGAGAGAGTCGCCCGAGCGGGCTCACCGCCCGCATCGCCTCGCTGAGGCCCGGGGCGACGCGCTCGAGTACGCGGCTCGTGCCCTCGGGGGTTTGGTCGGTCGGGGAGAATCCGGTACCGCCCGTCGTCACCACGAGACCGCGAAAGTTCGCGCTGAGTCGCAGCAACGCGCCCGCGACATTGCTCTCGCCGTCGGCGACGGTCGCTCGCTCGACGACGTGAAAGCCCGATTCGCCGAGGAGCTCGGCGAGCAGTTCACCGGAGCGGTCGTCCCGCGTGCCCGCGGCGACCGAATCTGAGATCGTGAGCACTTTCGCGTCAAACGTCATGGGCCAAGACTACGGCGTGACGTGAAGAAGGGGCGCCCGCAGCGGACGCCCCTTCTTCGTTGGAACGTTGATTATGACTGTGGCTTGCCGGGATTGGTCGGGGGCGGCCCAAGGGCGAGGAGCGCGTTCGAACGCACCACGATCGCAGCGCCGATGGCCGCTTGGTACGTGAGACGTGCCTGCTCGCGCTGCCAGGACGACGTCGCTGCCGCGAGGGCGGCGGCGAGCGTGCTCTGGGCCGAGGTCGCCGACGCGCGGAAGGCGACGTTCGCGGCCTGGATGCCGAGCACGTACGCCGTGCCGTTGTAGCCGGCGGGTGGCGCGGGCGGGTCACCGGCCGCGGTGATCGCCGCGACGCGCGCGTTGAGCGCGGCCTCGAGCGCTACCAAGTACGCGGCGTGGGCCGCCTGACGCTCAGCGGGGGTTGTCGCAACCGACATCGCCTCGTAGAACGTGGCTCGAGCGGACGCGCGGGCCGCGCGGTAGCTGGCGTTGATTGCCTTCAGGCCGTCAACGTAGGCGCGCCACTGCGCGTGAAACGCCTTCCACGCTGACACTGAGGCTGTCGCGCTCACCCCGTTGGTGGGGGTCGCCAACGTGGTCGTTGTGGTGGTCGTGGTTGTGGTGGTCGTTGAATCGGCGAACGCCGCCGCCGGAACTCCGACGCCGAGCGCAGCCACGATGCTCAGTGCCACCAGTGAATGTAGTTTCTTGCTTCCCATGAGTTCTCCCTTCAAGAACAACCTCAGCGTACGAAGAGAGAATGTGAGAATGATGTGAATATCCTGTTCCTGACCTGAGAGTTTCCATCCAAATGGATGTGAACTCAGCCAGCGGGGGTTGGACACGTCGTCGACGTTCCGGTGACCGGTTGACCGGCCTGAAGGGCGAGCGCCCCTTCGATGATGCACTTCATGATGGGTCCCGCGATGACTGCTCCGGTCGCGCTGTAGTTCTGATAGGGGACACTGACGGCGACGGCAATGGTCGGATCAGTCGCCGGGGCGAAAGCGATCATCCAGTCGTCGGTGTCATTGGTAAGCGCGTTGCCGACCTGGGCGGTCCCGGTCTTTGCGGCGACGTCGTCTTGTGGCAGAAAGCCGACGCCCGCTGCCGTTCCCCTCGTCACCACGGCCTGCATGAGCGGCACGATCTGAGCGGCCTGTGACGCCGTCAGTGGCGTCTTCCACGCGGAGTCCTTGTAGCGCTGGATGATCGTGCCGTCGGGACCCGATATGTAGGACATGAGGTGGGGGGTCATGACGACACCTCCGTTGGCGACGCCCGCCGCGACGAGCGCGTTTTGCAGGGCGGTCGCGCTGACGTCTTCTTGGCCAATGGCGGAGTAGGCGAGAAAGGGAGGGTTCGCCGCGAGGTAGGACTCGGCGGGGAAGTACGACTTCACGGCACCCGGTAGGTCGATCGGGGGAACCTGGTTGTATCCGAAGGCGTTCGCCATTGACGTGAGGCTCTGGGCGCCGAGGGCGATGCCGAGCAGCGCGTAGCCGGGGTCGCACGACTCGGGCAGCATCTCGGCGACGGTGCCACCGCAGGACGTGTCGCCGTCGTTATAGAGCAGCTTGTTCGTGTTGGGGAGCTTCGTAAAGACCATCTGCGGATAGGACTTCGTGAGGAGTGAGGGATCGTCGGCAACGATGCCCGCGGTCGTGATCACCTTGAACGTGGAGCCGGGAAAGATGGTCTGCTGGGTTGCGACGAGGCCGAGCGGCGGGTAGCCATGGGCGTCCTTCTTGTTGTCCTTCGTCCAAGCCGCCTCTTGGACGGACTGAGTCTGAACGGTGAAGAGCGTCGGGTCGTAGGTCGGATTCGAGTACAGCGCGAGGAGGGCGCCAGTTTGGGGCACAATCGCAACCACCGAGCCGTCGCGCCCGCCGAGTTGGGACTGGGCCAGCTTCTGGAGCGCGGGTTGGAGGGTCAGGGTGAGCGAATCTTCACCCTCGGTGGGTGCCAGCACCTGCTCGAGACTCTGGGCCGGCTGGGTGTGTGCCTGAAGGAATCGGTTGTACTGGGCTTCGAGAGCCCACTCGCCATACACCGTCGAGGTGAAGCCAACGACCCCCGCGAAGAGCGCACCCTCGGGGTAGACGCGCTTATAAGGGAACCGCGGATTGGAGGTGGGCTCGGACTGGGCGAGCACCGTGCCGTTGGCGGCAAAGATCTGTCCGCGCGGATACTGGTTGTTCGCAACGTTGTTTCTCGGATTGAGCGGCGACGCGTTGAGGGCGGACGCGTGGAACCACTGCACCCAGAGGGACTGCCCGGCGACAACCATGAACAAGACCGTGATCACGACAGCCAGGAACCAGATCCGTCGAGACACTATTCGACCCTTCTAGGTCCGTACGGGGGCGTATGGCGACAACTGATACCAGCGATTCTTCTACACGGACGGCCCTCAATCGAGTGCATCGGGATTTCAGTATCGATGCGGGTGTTTTCCCGAAAAGACGCCGCAGCCCGGGCCGCCAGG
>JBAUSF010000222.1:0-7315 GCA_049581565.1 Acidimicrobiales bacterium | reverse complement strand
GGCAACCGCGTCGGCGGCGGCTTGAGCGGGCACGCCGCTGAACGACCGGAAGCCGTCGGGATCCTGCTCGCCCGGATAGACGGCTCGCCCGTCGACGTCAGCGACCGGAGCGAGGTCAGTGTTGATACCGGCGAGCTTCATCGATCGTCCGACGCGCAGCCCTTCAGCGGTGATCCCGGCAGGGGTGAGATTCTTGCCCATCGTTTGAGCCCACGGCAGCGTCGCTACGAGATTGGTCAAGCGCTCAACCCCACCACCCTCCTGATCGGTCATCACGAGCATCGCGTACCGGTCTGGCGTCTCGCGCTGCAGCGTGGCCACGGTTGAGGCAAAGTTCGCGGGAGCGGTCGTGCCAAAGAGGAGGATGCCGCCGTATCCCGCACGCGCGGCCGGCGCCAACGCCGCGATGTTGAGCGCGTTCACCGACACCGAAATCGTCTCGTTCGCGAGTCGACCCACACTCCACGTCGAGACGACCGCTCGAGCGCACGCGAGCGCTGCGGGAACGGTGGTCGTCTTCGTTGTCGTGGTGGTCGTTGTAGTACCGGTCGTCGCACCCGTCGTTGACGTGGTGGTGGATGTTGACGTCGCGGTCGCTGCCGTGCCGCACGAAGCAAGCGCGAGCGATACGACAACCCCGAGCCCGATAGCCAGACGCGTACGACCCATAGTTGGAGGCTAGAAGAGCCAGCTCACAAGTTGACGCCGCTACGCTGAGGGCGAAAGTGAGGAGTCATGTCAGTAGTCATGCCCGCGGCCTTCATCGGCCACGGTAGCCCGATGAACGCGATCGAGAACAATCGCTACACCGACTCGTGGTCTCGTTTTGCTGCTTCAATGCCCACTCCGAAAGCCATTCTCGTGGTGTCCGCGCACTGGTTTGTCAACATCACGGCGATCACCGCCATGAAAGCCCCGCGCACCATCCACGATTTCTATGGTTTCCCCCAACCCCTCTTTGACGTCGAGTATCCGGCGCCGGGGGATCCCGAGCTCGCCCAGCGCGTGATCGACGTCGTCAAGCCGACCTACGTCGGCTCTGATACCGACAGCTGGGGCATCGATCACGGCACGTGGTCGGTGCTCACGCACATGTACCCCGAAGCCAACGTGCCCGTGCTGCAGCTGTCGATCAACGCGGAACTGCCGTTCGAGTACCACTTCAACTTGGGGGCGGCGCTCCACGAGCTTCGTAGCGAAGGCGTCCTCATCCTCGCGAGCGGCAACGTCGTGCACAACTTGCGCCTCATCGACTGGCACTCACCAGGCAAGGGCACCGACTGGGCGCACCGCTTCGACGACGCCACCCGAGAGATCATGACGAGCGACGCGAGCCGACTGGGCGCGACGCAATCGCTGAGCGAGTACCGTCTCGCCGTGCCCACGCCCGATCACTTCTTGCCCCTCGCCTACCTCGCGGGTCTCGCCGCGGCCGCCAATACGCCGACCTCGACCATCATCGACGGCTACGAGATGGGCTCGCTCTCCATGACCGCCTACGAGCTGCGCTCGGCGTAGCTACTTTCGCGTCGAGCGCTGGGCGCGCCACAGGGACGCGCCGAGGGCGAACACCGCGAGCAAGGGCAGCACCGTCGCGGACGCCGCGTTGAAGTGTCCGCGCTCGCTCAGCAGTGCCACCACGCCGATGATCACCACGACGGCAACGAATATTTCGGGCGTGTCGCCAACCAGAAAGTCCCACCAGAACATCGCGAAGCTCTTCAACCAACGAACCAACCGCTTCACGCCTTCGCCTCCACTTCACGGGCCCTCGTTGAACGCAGCACCGCGACAAGGGCCCAGGTGACAACGAGGTAGATGCCGACGAACCCGACGAGCATGGTGTCGCTGCCGGGCCACTTGACCTTCAGCCCCTCGCCCGTCCAGAACGTTCCGTAGCTGACGAGCAGCACCCCGACGAACATCTTCATCGCGTTCTCGGGAACTTTCGAGAGCTGCTTCGCCACGATTATGCCGACAATCCCAACGACCACGATGGCAGCCGCGGCACTGATGACCGCAAGGCCTAGCCGATTCGCGGCCGTGCCGAGCGTCAGCACGGCGATTACGACCTCGAGGCCCTCGAGGAAGACGCCCTTGAAGGCAATGATGAACGCGATCCGATCGCGTTCTTGTGAGGCGCCGTCTTCGGACAGTTCGGCGACCTTTCTGCGATAGATCTCGTCTTCGTCGTGCTTGCCAATGAATCCGCTGGAGCGCAGAATTGCCTTTCGCAGCCACTGCATGCCAAAGATCAAGAGCACGCCCCCCACGACGAGACGAAGCACGTCGAGCGGCACGCGCACGAGGGCCGGACCAAAGGCTCCCACAAGGGCGGCGAGCACGACGAGGGCAACTCCCGTTCCTCTCATCGCCGGGCGCCAGCCGCTCGTGTGGCCGACCGCGAACACGATGGTGAGCGCCTCGACCATTTCGACGGCGCAGGCAACAAAGACCGCTCCGACCAGTACGGCGTCCCCGGAAGAAACTGTTACACCAATCACGTTGCAGGCACCTCCCTCGATGCATCCATCACAAAGCACGACGACGATTCAAAGCAGACCTTCACGTTCCGCCCCCGGTCGAAACGGACGTTCGAGAAGATCTTGGTCAACGAATACCCGTCACCGACGTCAACGACGTGGTCGTAGCCGTGACCGTTGAAGGCGACGTCGCGGATCACTCCACTTATGCCATCGTCGCTCACCGGTGCCGCAAGCGACACGCCGACCGATCGTACGAACAGGCTCACTTTATCGCCCGACCGCACGCTGTCAGACGCCCTCGCGCGAAGCGTGTGGCCCGACGCGAATGGGAGCGCGACCTCGTGGTGTCCGGCTTCGATCTCGCGCACGATGTCGACAGGAAATTCACCAGCGACGCCGGTGAAGCGTGCGACGAAGGCGTTCGTTGGTTGCGCGTAAATTGCCTCGGGCGTGTCGAATTGAATGAGCCGTCCGTGATTCAGGACGCCGATGCGGTCAGCGAGCGCGAAGGCCTCAGATTGATCATGGGTGATGTACACGGCCGTCGCGCCGGCTTCTCTCGTCAGCGTCGCGATCTCGATGCGCAGCTGTTCACGGCGATCGGCGTCGAGATTCGAGAGCGGCTCGTCGAACAAGATGAGTCCGACGTCGGCCGCGAGGGCGCGCGCGAGCGCGACGCGTTGCTGCTCGCCGCCCGAAAGCTGATTGGGGTAACGGTCGGCGAGATGACCGATGCCCACGCGTTCGAGAAGATCGTCGCATCGCCGGTCGCGTTCGGCTTTGGACACCGAGGCGCTCACGAGCGGGAAGGCGACATTCTTTCTAACCGTCAAGTGCGGCCACAGCGCGTAGTCCTGAAACACCATTGCGAGGTGCCGCTTGTCAGGCGTGACGAAAGTCTTGGCGCCGACGACAAGACGCCCGTCGATCGTGATCGATCCGCCGCTGGGTCGCTCGATGCCCGCAAGACATCGCAGCAGCGTGGTCTTGCCCGATCCCGAGGGTCCGAGCAAAACAAGGAAGCTACCGGGCTCGACATCGAGAGATATGCCGTCAAGGGCAAGCTTCTCGCCGAAGTGCTTGCTCAATCTGTCAAGCGTTACTCCCGCACCGGTGGTGCTCGTCATGACTGCACTCCTGTCCAGCCGATTCGTCGCCAGCCGTGCGGTGTGACGAAGCGATAGATGCCGAGCGCAATGATGATGACGCCAAACATCTCGAGGAGCATCACGACAGTCATCGCCGTTCCCGTGCCCGCTTGGTAGTTGCCAAGGTACGCCTGGATCGCGACGGGAGCCGGCTCCTGGCTGGGTGGATAGAGGATCTGGGAGATGGCAAGCTCCGAGAGGGTCTTCGTGAAGGTCAAGAGCCAACCCCAGAGCAACACCCGTGACATCAACGGCAGATTGGTCGTACTCCAGGCGCGAAACCGACCGGCACCATGCACGCGCGCAGCCTCGGCCAACGAAGGTTGGATCTGTGCGACCGGACCCGCCATGAAGCGAGTTTGGCCGGGCACTGCGTTCGGCCGATTACCAAAAAGTGACATCAATGAGATGAACAGGTAAGTTTCACGCAACTGTTCCGATTTTTGCGTACGTGTTATCAAAATACGTTGACGATTGAGTACGACGTTGCAATCGCATTACCACTGCAAGCGGTGAGCCTCAGCGCTCGCGCCGGCGCAGTTCGTCTTCGACCGCCGCGGGATCGAGCCCGCGACTGCGCAACAACAAGAGCGTGTGGAACCAGAGGTCCGCGGCTTCGCTCACGACACGCTCATCGTCTTCGCTGAGTGCGGCAACGGCGAGCTCAACGGCCTCTTCACCGACCTTTCTCGCGTTCAGGCTCACACCTCCCGAGAGTTGCGCGTCGACGTACGAGCCATCGGCGTGCTCGGCCTCTCGTCGAAGGATCTTTCGCCAGAGCCACGGCGTGAAACACGACGTCGACCCGTCATGACAGGTCGGACCGTCGGCGTTGACGGTGACGAGGACGGCGTCCTCGTCACAGTCCAGCTCGAGACTGGTCACGTGCAGCTCGTGGCCCGAGGTCTCGCCCTTCTTCCAGAGGCGCTGGCGAGAACGAGAGAAGAAATGCACGAGCCCGCTCGATCGAGTGAGCGAGAGGGCCTCTTCATCCATCCAGCCGAGCATCAGGACCCGTCCGGTCGCCTCGTCCTGGACAATCGCAGCTCGCAACGTCTCACTCATAGCTCTCCTTCAAGGGTCGTAGCGTCACGCCGAGCGCCTCGATCTCGCGACGCAGCCCCGCGAGTCCGGCCGGGTTCTCGTGCACGATCGATGCGACGAGCGCCGCGTCGGCGACCCGCAGCGCCTCGGCGACGTGTTGGGCGCACCCGGCCCCGCCCGACGCGATGACCGGCACGCTCACCGCATCGCGCACGAGGGCGGTGAGGCGAAGGTCGTAGCCGCGTCGATGTCCGTCGTGTCGGATCGAGGTGAGGAGGATCTCGCCTGCCCCTCGCTCGCACGCCTCAATGGCCCAGGGCACCGTCTCGGTCGTGGTCGCCACGCGCCCCCCGTGCGTGTGCACGACGCCGTCACCGGCGTCGATGGCAACCACGACAGCCTGGGAGCCGTAACGGCTCGCAATGCCGCTGATCAGGGAGGGGTCGGCGAGCGCCGCGGAGTTGACCGAGACGCGGTCCGCGCCCGCTTCGATGATGCGCGAGGCGTCGTCGACCGATCGCACGCCACCGCCGACGGTGAAGGGAATCTCGACGACGTCGGCGACGCGCTGAACGACCGAGGTCATCGTGGCGTGCTCCTCAGGCGTCGCGCTGATATCTAGGAACACGAGCTCGTCGGCGCCGCCCTCGCTGTAGAACGACGCGAGCTCCACGGGGTCGCCGACGTCACGCAGCTCCACGAAGCTGACGCCCTTGACGACTCGACCGTGGGCGACGTCGAGGCAGGGAATTAGGCGCGGGAGAGGCATCGCTCGAGGAAGACGTGACCGGCCGGGCCGCTCTTTTCGGGGTGAAACTGGACGCCGAGGAAAGAACCCTGCCGCACCGCCACGGTGACCCCGTCGACGCTCGCGATCGAGAACTCGCTTCGCGCAGCGTACGAGTGGGCGAAGTAGTACGCCTCGCCCCAGGGCTCGACGATCGACCAACCGAGTCGAGGGACTCGCCCGTCGCGAAGGCGCACCACGTCGCCTTCCATTAGACCGAGACCCTCGACGCCGCCATCTTCCTCGCTGCGCTCGAGGGCGAGCTGCATCCCCAGGCAGATCCCGAGGGTCGCTCCGCCATCGAGGTGGCGCTCACGGAGTGCGTTCGCGGCTCCGGTCTCGTTGAGGTGAGCCATCGCGCTGCTCGCCGAACCAACCCCCGGTAGGACGACGAACTCGGCTGCGCCGATGGCGAGCGGATCGCTCGTCACGACGCTCTCGTGGCCGAGGTGGGTAAGGGCTGCGCGCACCGAACGGGTGTTGCCCGCGCCGTAGTCGACAACGACGACGTTCACAGCGTGCCCTTGGTCGAGCGGACCAGGGAACCATCCTTCTTGAGAGCTTGGGCGATCGCTCTCCCGACCGCCTTGAAGGCGGCTTCGGCGACGTGGTGCGCGTTCTCGCCGGTCGCGGTCACGTGGAGTGTGATTCTTGCCGTCTGCACGAGCGACTGGAAGGCGTGGTTCACCATTCCCTCGTCGGGAGTCACCGAGATGTTCGCCGTCGCTCGCCCGGAGAGATCGACCACGGCGTGGGCAATCGCCTCGTCCATCGGCACGCGCGCTTCCCCGTAGCGAGTGAGACCCTTCCGGTCGCCGAGGGCGCGGTCCAAGGCTTCGCCGAAGGTTCGCATCATGTCTTCAACGGTGTGGTGGTCACCCGTCTCGAGGTCCCCCACGCCCTCGAGTCGGAGGTCCATTCCCGCGTGAAAGGCCAGCTGTTGGAGCATGTGATCATAGAACCCCGCGCCGGTGTTGACGAGAACGCGACCCTCGCCGGGGACCCGCAGGCGCACGCTCAACAGCGTCTCGGCCGTGTTGCGCTCGTGGCGCAGGTAGGGAGCGGGCATGGGCGTATCGAAGAGCACGCCACGCAGGGCGTCGAGAAGGAAGTCGTTGTCGAGCTCATCACGCACGCTCACCCTCATCCCGCCGGGATAGGCCCTCGTCACCGCGCCGTAGGGCAGGAGCTGGTCGACCAGCTTCTCCGGCTCGTCCATCGGAATGAAGAGGAAGTTGGTGAAGGATGTAAGTGGCTCGAGACCAAGCGCCGTCAGTTCTCTCGCGAGCCGCTCGCGCTCGGCGATGGTGGACGACACGTCGGGCTTTTGGGATATCGCCGTCAGCGCGAGCGCCGCCGAGAGCGACGACACCGAGAGAGGCGCCTGTCGAGAAGCAATCGCCTCGATGAGCTCGCCGCTCGCGAGCGCGTAGCCCACACGCGCCCCGGCGAGACCGAAGGCTTTGGAGAACGTGCGCAAGATGATGACGCCGCTCTCGAGGCGATCGAGCGCGTCGACACCGGCGTAGTCCGCGTACGCCTCATCGATGACGAGCTGTCCCGCGACGTCGGGAATCTCGCACATCTCGCCGGTCGGGTTGTTCGGTCGACAGACGAAGACGAGGTCGGCTTCTTTCGGGTCGTCGATCATCGTGGCGCCCGCCATGATCGCGGCGTAGCGATACATCGAGTACGAATAGGCGGGCACCGTGGCGATGGTGCCTCCCTCGGCGAAGAGACGCGCGAGCAAGACGATGAACTCGTCGCTGCCCGCACCGAGCGCGACTCGCCGAACGTCGAGATCGTGGTATCGAGCGATCGCTTCACGCAGCGGCAGGTAACGACCGCGG
>JBAUSF010000221.1:0-2385 GCA_049581565.1 Acidimicrobiales bacterium | reverse complement strand
GCTGATTGCCTGGAGTGACAAATTCAAATTCGAGCAGGTTGAGTCCGCCGACCAGGTGAAGTCGCCCATCCTTGAACTTCTGCGCCGATCGAAGATCTGGCAATCGTTGCCTGGCCGTATCTGGACCCGCGTCGAGGAGCCTGTTTACGAGCACCTGGCTCACTCCAGGGAGTGCCGTGTGGTGAGGCCGCTGGACGAGCCGGAGTCCGGCAAGGTCTCGCCGGCGCTTTGGGCGCTGGCTGCGGCGGTTTTGATGGTCGGATGCTGGGCGGCCGCGCAAACCGTCTTCATGCTCAGGACGATCACCTGGCCCGATCTACGCTTGTTGCTGGAGGGCGCCGCTGCCACATTTTTGCGCGTCAACGCGGCCCTGCTCATCTCCGCTGCGTGGACGATTCCTGTCGGCGTGGCCATCGGGCTCAATCCGCGGCTTGCCCGTGTTGTGCAGCCGCTGGCGCAGATTATGGCCTCGGTTCCGGCCACCGCAGTTTTTCCCATTTTGCTCATCGGGCTGGTGAAGATCGGCGGCGGGCTCGGCATCGGCTCAATTGCTCTTATGTTGCTGGGCACGCAGTGGTACATCCTGTTCAATGTGATTGCCGGGGCAATGTCCATACCTTCCGATCTGCGCGAGGTTGCCTCGCTCTTTCGTTTCACGCGCTGGCAGCGATGGACGCGGCTCATACTTCCCGGCATCTTCCCCTACCTGATCACTGGCATGGTCACGGCCTCAGGCGGTGCCTGGAATGCGTCGGTGATGGCGGAGTACTCGCACGTAAAGGACCAAACCTTGGAGACGATCGGCCTGGGCGCGCAGATTGACGCCGCTACCGACAGCGGGCGTTTCGCCATGCTGCTGCTGGCCACTATTCTGATCTCGCTCATGGTTGTGACCATGAACCGGCTGGTGTGGCGCAGGCTCTACCGGCTGGCCGAGACGCGGTTTAAACTCGAAGGCTAGGCGGGAATAAAAAATCGAAGGAATATCGCAATGATTCGAGTTGGTCTGGTTGGTTTCGGCATGGCTGGGCGTGTTTTTCATGGACCGCTGCTCTCATCGGTGGAGGGCTTGGAACTGGCGGCCGTCATGGAGCGCACTGGCAGCAAAGCGGCGGAGCGTTATCCCGGCATCACGGTGTATCGCTCACTCGAAGCCATGCTCGCCGACGCTTCTCTCGGGCTATTCGTTGTGGCCACGCCCAACGGAACCCACTATGAGCTTGCAAAAGAGATTTTGAGCGCCGGCAAGAATGTCGTTGTCGACAAGCCGATGACGATGACTTCGACCGAAGCCGCAGAACTGATCGCCTTGGCAAAGAAGCATCGCGTGCTGCTTGCGCCGTTCCATAACCGCCGGTGGGACAGTGATTTCCTGACGGTTCAGAAGCTGCTGCGTGAAGGTTTGCTGGGCCGGCTCGTCGCCTTCGAATCCCGCTTCGATCGCTGGCGGCCAGTGCCGCTCACTGAGCGCCTATGGAAAGAAGGCGCCGATGGAGGCGGCACCTTGCACGATCTGGGACCACACCTTGGCGACCAGGCACTGGCGCTTTTCGGCAGACCCGAAGCGGTGAGCGCCGACGTGCTGCGCGAAAAAGATGGCTCGGGAGTGAACGATGCTTTCACGATCCGCCTGCGCTATCCCGGCTTCGCCGTCACGCTCGAAGCGAACAGTCTGTCACTGCCTGCCGGGCCGCGTTTTCATGTGCGCGGGACAGGTGGCGGCTACTTGAAATACGGCCTCGACCTGCAGGAGACCCGACTGAACAAGATCGCGCGGATTGACGATCCTTCGTGGGGGCAAGAACCGGCCGATTCATGGGGAGTGCTACGCGTGGACATCGACGGAGGCGCGGTGAGTCGTCCCATTCCCGCGCTAACTGGCGATTACCGGCTCTTCTACGCAGGCATTCGCGATGCGCTGCTGGGAAAAGCTGCTGCACCAGTGACCGGTCTTGATGGCTGGCGCACTGCGCGGCTGCTCGATTGGGCTGCGGAAAGCTCAGCGAAGCGCTGCGAGATTGTCTGCGACTGGAGTGAGGAGCCGAAATAGCGGCGTCATCTTTGCCCGGTCCGCACTTTACGCTCCGCGGCCCGGTTCCTTCTCCACTAGCGGCACCCAAAAACGAAACCGGGCGCCGCTGCCGGGAGCGCTTGAAGCCTCAATCCCGCCGCCGTGTGCAATCAGAATCGCGCGAGTGATCGCCAGGCCCATGCCGGAGCCCTTTCGTGCGTTGGCTCCGCGCTTGCCGCGATAAAACTTCTCGAAGATCAACGGCAGGTCGGTCGCGTCAATGCCCGGCCCGTTGTCTTCCACGCAAAACTCCAGCCGATCTCCGCTGCGCGTGCTACTCAGCTTTACGCGGCTGCCGGGAGGCGTGTAGCCGG
>JBAUSF010000220.1:0-16969 GCA_049581565.1 Acidimicrobiales bacterium | reverse complement strand
AGGAGTCTGGTCGCCGGCTCGGGAATCATGTGCAGGGTGCCAACGATCTTCTTGTAGTACCCGATGAGAATCGTGGCCGACAACATGATCACGTAGAAGTACGTCGGAAGGGCGAAGTAGCTGCCGGCCTCGCGTAGGCCGCGCAGGTTGCCAAGAATGAGAATCAATACGATCACGATCGTGATGAGAAGCGTGCCGTTGCCAACAAGCGGGAAGCTCTTCGCGAGCGCCGGAAAGGCCGTCGTGAGTGCGGCGGTACCAGCCGAGCACTGCACCGCGACCGTGACCGTGTAGTCGATTAGCAGCGCGACCGCCGCGATCTGTGCCACCTTTGGTCCAAAGTTGTCGCGCGCCACGACGTAGGAGCCGCCGGCCGTCGTGTAGTACTTAATGACGTCGAGGTACGACGTCGTAACGAAGAACAAGACGCCGATGATGACGAACATGATCGGCACCACGAGCGCAAAGGCCGCGAGCCCGATGATCGGTGTCATCTGAGTGAGGATCTCTTCGGTGCCATACGCCGACGACGAGATGCAGTCGGGCGCCAGCACGCCAAGGGCGATCGCACGGTTCAGCCGCTCGCCGCTCAGCTGCTCGGTGACGAGTGGCTTGCCGAGCAGGATCCGTTTGACCCGGTAGCTCCACGTCTCGGGGTAGAACTTCGCGAAGTTTGCGTGTGAGGTCAGCAGGGGCGCGCGCGGCGACGCTGGCGTATCCTCATCTGGCACCAGTGAATACTAAGCCAACGTTCCGAGCCCACGGGCCGAGTTAGCTAGGTGTGGGAACCGATATTGACCCCGTAGTTGCGGGTAATTCTCGCCGTGTGGTCAGATGAAGCGGTGCATATCATCGTGGTCGGTTGCGGCCGAGTCGGCTCGGAACTGGCTATGAGTCTTTCCGAAGAGGGTCATTCGGTCGTCGTGATCGACAAGAATCGCGAGAGTCTGCGCCGTCTCACGCACTTTCATGGCAAGACCATCGTCGGATCGGGCTTCGATCGCGACGTCCTCTTCCAGGCCGACGCGACGACGGCGGGCGCACTGGCGGCGGTCTCCAATGGCGACAACACGAACATCCTCTGTGCGCGCATCGCCCGCGACCACTACAACATCAAGAACGTGGTCGCTCGCATCTACGACCCGGCGCGCGCCGAGATCTACATGAAACTCGGCATCCCAACGGTGGCGACGTCGTCGTGGACGACCGCCCAGGTGAAGCGCTGGATGCTGCCGAGCGACGACGCCATCGAATGGAGCGACACCGCCGACACGATCCACCTCGTCGAGCGCGTCGTGCCCGACGACCTCGCCGGCAAACCCGTTGCCAACTTTCACGTCGGTGACAGCGTGCGTCTCGTCGGCATCGTGCGCGCCGGTCAGGGTCGTGTCAACATCGACGGGCTCTTCGCCCAAGAGGACGACATCCTCGAGTTTCTCGTCACGACCGAGGGACTCGCCAAGCTGCACGACCTGTTGGAGGGGACGCGATGAAGGTCGTCGTCGCCGGAGGAGGGTCGGTCGGTACCTCCATCGCCCTCGACCTGCTCGATCGCCACCACGACGTGACCCTGATGGAGCAAAACGGCGAGCGAGCCGAACGTTTGAAGACGATGATGCCTGGGGTCACCGTCATGGCGGCCGACGCGTGCGAGTACACGAGCCTCGCGGCCGCCGACGTGCGCAGCACCGACGTGATGATCGCCGCGACCGGTGACGACGAAGACAACCTCGTCATCAGCTGGCTCGCGAAGCAGGAGTTCGGCGTGCCCCGCGTCATCAGCCGCATCAACAACGCGCGCAACGAGTGGCTCTTCAACGAGAGCTGGGGCGTTGATGTATCGGTGTCGACGCCCGCCCTCATCACCTCGCTCGTCGATGAAGCGGTCGAAGTCGGCGCGATCATCGAGCTGATGACCCTCGCCCACGGCAAGATGCGCCTCATCGAGGTGACGCTTGACGAGAAGTCGCCGGCAGTCGTTCATCATCTGACCCTCGACGAGCTCCGGCTGCCCGACTCCCTTCGCGTCGTCGCGGTCGTTCGCAACGAGCAGCCCCTCGTGCCTTCTTCGACGATGCATTTTCTCGAAGAGGACCACGTCGTTCTCATGGCGCGCGTCGACGCAACCCAGGACTGCACCTCCGCATTCATTGGGTAGCCGGCCCGTAGCCCGCGGACTTCGGTCGTAGGCTTGAAACGTGCGCGCCGCCTTCTTTGACCTGGATAAAACGGTCATCGCCAAGTCCTCACTGGTCGCGCTCGGCCCCGAGCTCCACGCCCGGGGGCTTCTGCACCGGCGCACACTCATCCGCGCGGGCCTCGCCCAGCTGTGGTTCCTGCGCTTTGGCGCCGACGAGAAGCGCCTCGAGCGGGTCCGCGCCACGGTCCTGAAGATCACGCGCGGTTGGGACCGAGAAGAGGTCCGCCAGCTCGTCAAGGAGACGATCAACGACACGATCGAGCCGCTCATCTACGCAGAAGCCCTCGAGCTCATCGACTTCCACCAGGCCCACGGAGAGGAGGTCTATCTCGTGTCGAGCGCGCCGGCCGAGATCGTCGAGCCCTTCGCCGAGCTTCTCGGGATCACCGGAGCGATCTCGTCGACCTCAACCTTCGACGAACAGGGGAAGTTCACCGGTGAGATGGAGTTCTTCGCCCAGGGCGCCAACAAGGCGGTCGCGGTTCGAGAGCTCGCCGCGCGCCGCGGCATCGATCTCGCGGAGTCCTACGCCTACTCAGACTCCGAGACCGACGTCCCGATGCTCGAAGTCGTCGGTCATCCCTACGCCGTCAACGCGGATCGCGCGCTCGCGCGCATTGCCCACGATCGACAGTGGCCCATTCTCACGTTCGATCATCCCGTGACGGCCCTCTCGCGCTCGAAATCCCACACGCCATTTCTTGTCAGCGCAATCATCGTTACCATCGCGGCCGCGCTCGGCGGCGCAGGAGCCCGGGGTCTTCGCCGCTAGAGGGTCAACAGGTCGCGCGCGCCGGTGTCTGACGATGGGTGGCGCAGCTTGCTCATAGCGCGCGCTTCGATCTGTCGGATGCGCTCGCGGGTGAGGTTCATCTCAGCCCCCACGTCTTCGAGGGTCCGGATCTCGCCCGCACCGTCGAGGCCAAAGCGCATCCGCAGGATCTTCTGCTCACGCTCGTCGAGGGGCTGAAGGAGCTTTTCGATCGCGGCCGGCATCATCTTCACGGCGGCGACGTCAAAGGGTGACTCCGCCGAACGGTCCTCGACAACGTCGCCGAGCTCGGCGTCGCCGTCCTCTCGGAGCGGCTCGGAGAGCGAGATGGGCTCCGAGCGAAAGCGCAACGCCTCAATCAGCTTGTCCTCGGGCATCTCGCACTCGTCGCAGAGTTCCTTGATGGTCGGCGGTCGGCCGAACTTGAGCTCGAGGCGCGACTGGGCCTTCTGCACGCGAGCGAGGGTGTCCCCGGCGTGCACCGGGAGGCGGATCGTGCGACCGGTGTTGGCGATGCCGCGGGTGATCGCTTGGCGGATCCACCACGTGGCGTAGGTCGAGAACTTGAATCCCTTGCGCCAGTCGAACTTCTCAACGGCGTGCATCAGTCCGAGGTTGCCCTCCTGGATGAGGTCGAGCAGGGGAAGTCCGGACGCCTGATACTTCTTGGCGATCGAGACCACGAGACGAAGGTTCGACTGGACGAAGTCACGTTCGGCCTGGTCGCCGCGGTGGACGGCACGCTTTAGGGCCTGCTTGCGGCTCGGCGTCAGCTTGATCTTCTTGTCGTTTTCGGCCGCTTCGAGCTCAGCCTTCGCCTCACGCCCCTCTTCGATCGTCTGGGCGAGGTGAACTTCGTCGTCCTTGGTCAACAGGGTGTACTGGCCAATGTCGGAGAGGTAGAGGCGTACGAGGTCTTCATCGTCGCGGTCTATGCGGTCTTTCGCCATGGGTTCCCCTTCAAGGAGCAAGTAGCTCCGCTACTACTAGTTATACGGAGGTACGCAACTTACCGGGAAATCCCGAAACTCTCCGCGTTTCCGGTGATTTCCAGTTGATCGGCGAGGCTTCGGGCCCGCTGCTGCCACGCGTGGTCCTCAATCGGGCCCCTGCGCGCGGCTACCTCCCCAACGGCGTGCATCTCACGAAGGAGGACCTCCGAGGCTCGGTTGAGGATCGTCCGGTCGTCCTCGTCGAACTCGACGTATTCCCTCGCGTCACGCAGGGACACGAGCATTCGGGGGCCCGCCACCATCGCGAGGCAGTAGAGCGCGAGCGCTCCCGTGTGATCGTCGCCCCCGGCTTGGATAAAGACGTTCGCAATCGCCTCGACCGGCGTTGGATCGACGTCGCCGAGGTGCTCGCGGAACGCGAGCGCGACCTCGCCGAGTGCCCGGGCCGACTCGTACGTGCGCACGACGTAGGCGTCGTCGCTGAAGCTGGGTGCGCTCGCCCCGAGGACTCGGTACATCGTGTCAAAGCACGAATAGACGTGCTCGAGCGTCTCGTGCGATCCCATCAGGCCTCGGGGCGAAAGGCGTTGGTGATGGGCATGCGTCGGTCGCGACCGAAGGCCTTCTTTGAGATGCGAACACCGGGCGGCGTCTGGCGGCGCTTGTACTCACTGCGATCGACCAGACGAGTAATACGTGTGACCAGAGCCCGGTCGTAGCCGAGGGCGATGATCTCCTCGGCGGTCGCGTCATCTTCCACATAGAGCTCGAGCAGCGGGTCGAGCACCTCGTAGGGCGGCAGGGACTGATCGTCGCGCTGGTCGGCGCGCAACTCTGCCGACGGCGGCTTCTCCAAAACCGACTCGGGGATTGGTTCGGGGTCCCCATCGGCGCGCGCGACGGCGTTGCGGTAGCGACAGAGCTCGTAGACGAGGGTCTTGGGCACGTCCTTGATGACGGCAAATCCACCCGCCGAATCGCCGTACAGCGTGGAGTAGCCAACGGCCATCTCGGACTTGTTGCCGGTGGTGAGCACGATCGCCCCAGTCGCGTTCGAGATCGCCATCATCAAGACCCCCCTGATGCGCGACTGGAGGTTCTCGTCGGTGAGCCCTTCAGGCTCGTGAAGGAGGACGTCGGACAGAGAGCTCGCGAAGGTCTTATGCGCCGCTTCGATGGAGATCGTCGCCAGCTCGAAGTCGAGGCGCCGGCTCAGCTCTTCGGCGTCAGTGAGCGAGTGCTCGGACGAGAAGCGGCTCGGCATTGCGACACCGCGCACCGCTCTCGCGCCCACGGCGTCGACCGCGATCGCCGCCACGAGCGAGGAGTCGATCCCGCCCGAGAGCGCGACGATCGCCTCGCGAAACCCATTCTTTCGCAGATAGTCGCGCGTGCCCATGACGATCGCTTCGTAGATCTCTCGAATCTCCGCGAGCGGCTCTTCGACGTGGTTGACGGGAGCCGCACGTGCGCGTGATTCGTCGCGCACATAGCGCGTCTCGATCTTGATGCCCACCTCGGATTCCGGGGCCTCGAGCTCGCAGAGCAGCAGCTCCTCGCTAAAGGCGCTCGCGCGCGCGACGACGTCGCCGCGCTGGTTGACGGCGAAGCTCTGTCCATCAAAGACCAGTTCGTCCTGGCCACCGACGAGATTGACGTAGGCCACCGCGCAGTTGGTCTCACGCGCACGCTCGCGCACCAGCGCCTCGCGGTCCTCGCGGCGACCGCGCGCGTACGGCGAGGCGTTTGCGACAACGATCAGCCCCGCGCCGGATTCGGCGAGTTCCAGGGCCGGGCCGCTCGTCCAGATGTCCTCACAGACGAGCAGTCCCACGGAGACCCCCCGCACGTTCACGATTGTCTGGGGGCCGACCCCGGGGTGGAAGTATCGTCGCTCGTCAAAGACGTCGTAGTTGGGCAAGAGACGCTTCGTCGCGACCGCGACGACGCCTTCGTCACCGAGGGCGACCAGCACGTTTGCGATGTGGCGGTGCAGCGCGGACGCGTCGTCGCGCACGGCGTCGCGTCCGTCGCTCGCCGGGGCGAGCCTGACGCCGAAGGTACCGTCGGGTATCGCGGTGCCGACGAGGATCGGGGGCTGATTGTCGGACTTCGCGAGATCAAACAGGGCCTGGGCGCTCGCTTCGATGAAGCCCTCTTTGAGCAGGAGATCCTCTGGCGGGTAGCCCATCAGGGAAAGCTCTGGCGCGAGGACGAGGTCGGCTCCGACGAGCGCCGCCTGAGTGCGAAAGCGCGCGAGGGTCTCGACGTTCTGTCCAAAGCCGCCCACCACCGCGTTCATCTGGGCGAGGGCGATGCGAATCGTTGCCACGACTGGAGCCTAATGGCGGCTCTTCGCGCGACCCAGGGGGAACGGCGCCCCGAAGACCTCGCGGGGCCAAAGGTTTCACACGCCATTAACAGAACCGGGGGTCGTCACGCCGGTCGAGCCATCAGACTGGAAGTAGCCGCGTGCACGCGCGGAAACACCTAAGGAGCATCGTTGTCGTATCAGGCTGAATACATCTGGATAGACGGTACGGAACCCACTCGCAAGCTACGCAGCAAGACGAAGATCATCGCCGACGGCAAGAAGCCGCCGGTGTGGGGCTTTGACGGGTCCAGCACGAACCAGGCGACCGGTGAACACTCGGACTGCGTCCTTGAGCCGGTGTTCACCTGTCCCAATCCCCTTCGCGGCGCCAACGATGTGCTCGTGATGTGCGAAGTGCTGAACCCCGACATGACCCCGCACGTGACCAACACGCGTGCCGCCGCCGTCGAAGTCGCAAAGAAGTACGCGAGCCTCGAGCCGATGTTCGGCATCGAACAGGAGTACACGTTCTTCCAGGACGGTCGACCCTACGGCTGGCCCGAGGACGGGTACCCCGCGCCCCAGGGTCCCTACTACTGCGGCGTCGGTGGCGCGAAGATGCCCGGACGCGACATCGTCGAGGCCCACACGCTTGCGTGCATGCGCTCCGGTCTTGGCATCGAAGGAACGAACGCCGAGGTGATGATGGGTCAGTGGGAGTTCCAGGTCGGCATCCTCGATCCCGTCGCGATCGGCGACCAGCTCTGGACCGCGCGCTGGCTGCTCGAGCGCATCGCCGAAGAGTTCGGCGTTGACGTGAGCTTTGACGCGAAGCCCATCAAGGGTGACTGGAACGGCGCGGGTGCCCACACCAACTTCTCGACGAAGGAGATGCGCGCACCGGGTGGCTTCGACGCGATCATTGCCGGCGCCGAGGCGCTCGGCACCAGGGTCAAAGAGCACATCGCCGTCTACGGTGACGGCATCGAGGACCGCTTGACCGGGGCTCACGAGACCGCCCCCTATTCCAAGTTCTCCTACGGCGTCTCCAACCGTGGCGCCTCGGTGCGCATCCCGGCCGCCGTTGCGGCGGCCAAGCGCGGGTACCTCGAGGACCGTCGCCCGAACGCCAACGTCGACCCGTACCAGGTTTCGGCGATCATCGTCGAGACGATCTGTGGCGCGGCTGTCGCGAAGAAGGCGCCCACGAGGAAGGCCGCCGCGAAGAAGGTCGTGAAGAAGGCGGTCGCGAAGAAGGCCGTTACCAAGTAATTCTCTTCGATCGAGGCAAGTACCGGCCCCAGGGCGGCGGGTCCTTGCCTCGACGGCGACCTCTTAGAAGGTGCGAGAATGGCGAGCATGCAAAGTCAGGCCCAGTACGTGCTTCGCACCGTCGAAGAGCGCGGCGTTCGATTTGTCCAGCTCTGGTTCACCGACGTCCTCGGTCGCCACAAGGCCTTTCACGTCACGCCCGCAGAGCTCGAAGACGCCCTCGACCAGGGCATGACCTTTGACGGCAGCGCGATCGATGGATTCTCGCGCACGACCGAGTCCGACCTGCTCGCCCGGCCCGACCTCACGACCTTCCAGCTCCTGCCCTGGTACCCGAAGGGCGAGGCGATCGCGCGGGTGTTCTGTGACATCGTCAACATCGACGGCACCGCCTTCGACGGGTGTCCGCGCCAACAGCTGCGCCGCGTGCTCGACGGCGCGCGGGCCCAGGGATTCACCTTCTTTGTCGCGCCCGAGATCGAGTACTTCTGCTTCAACGAGCTCGTCTTGCCAACGGGCCCGACGCCCATCGACCGCGGAAGCTACTTCGACCTCACGCCTGACGACACCGCGAGCCAACTGCGTCGGCGCACGGTGCTCGTGCTCGAAGAGATGGGTATCGGAGTCGAGCACGCCCAGCACGAGGACGCTCCCGGCCAGCACGAGATCGACCTTCGCTACACCGACGCGCTCACGATGGCCGACACCGTGATGTCGGTGCGCCACGTCGTCAAGGAGTTAGCCCGCCAGGCAAGCGTGCTCGCGAGCTTCATGCCCAAGCCGCTCGTCGGCGTGCAGGGGTCTGGCATGCACACCCACCTCTCGCTCTGGCGCGACGAGCAGAACGGATTCATCGGCGAGCACACCTACGGGCTCAGCGACCTCGCGGCGAAGTTCATCGCCGGGCTCGTGCGACACGCGCCCGAGATCACGGCCGTGACCAACCAGTGGGTCAACTCCTACAAGCGCCTCGTCCCAGGGGCCGAGGCGCCGGTTGGCGCCGAGTGGGCCCGCTACGACGCGGCGGCGCTCGTGCGCGTGCCCTCGGTGAAGCCGGGCCGCATGGATTCGACCCGCATCGAATACCGCTCGCCCGACCCGGCAGCGAACCCCTACCTCGCCTTTGCGGTCATCCTTGCGGCCGGGCTGCGCGGCGTAGCCGGCAACTACCAGCTACCCCCCGAGGGCGAGCGCGTGGCGGCGCTGCCCCAATCGCTCGCCGAAGCGGTGAACCTCATGGAAGCCTCATCGCTCATGCACGAGACGCTCGGCAGCCATCTCGTCGAATGGTTTCTGCGCAACAAGCGCGCCGAATGGGACGCGTACCGCGGGCAGGTCACGCCCTTCGAGCTCGAACGGTACCTGCCACTGCTGTGATCGACGTCGTGCTCTGCGTTCCCTCGTGCGAAGGGCCGGTGCGAAAGGCCTTCGACGTGACCGGCGTGACGCCGGCCGTCGCGGCGTCGGCCCGGCTGAACGAGATCACCGCCATGGAGCCCGCCGACGGGTTCTCCGGTGCCGTCATCAACGCGGCCGCGCTGCCGTTCTCCGAGGCCATGAGTCTCTGTCGCCAGCTTCGCCAGCGCGAGCGCGGGGTCGGACCGATCATCTTGCTCCTCGACCACTACCAGCTCGACGACCTCACGTTTCGAGAGGACCTCTTCGACGATTTTGTCGTTGGCCCCTACGACGTGAGCGAGCTCGCAACGCGACTGCGTCACCGTCTGCGGCGCGCCGGCAACGAGAGCGTGGCCCCGCGGATTGCCCACGGCGAACTGTCGATGAACCTCGAGACCTACCAGGCGTCGATCGCGGGCCGGGTCATGGACCTTACGTACATGGAGTACGAACTGCTGCGCTTTCTCGCGACGAACCCGAACCGGGTGTTCACGCGAGCGACGCTGCTGAGCCGGGTGTGGGGATACGAGTACTACGGCGGCGCGCGCACGGTCGACGTGCACGTGCGTCGTCTGCGCGCAAAGCTCGGCGAAGAGCACGCCCACCTGATCCAGACGGTGCGGTCAGTCGGCTACAAGTTCGGCACGGCCAACGAACCCGACGACTAACGCTCGGGTGAGTAGGCCCACAGTTCGACTTCGACCAGTGCGCCGTAGGGCAGTTCGGCAACGCCAAATGCGCTGCGCGTCGGCAGCGGCTCGCTGAACATCTCCAGCCACACCTCGTTCAACGCTGCGAAGTCGGCCATGTCCATCACGAACATGGTGGTCTTTACAACGTCGCCGAGCGACGAGCCCGCTTCATCGAGGAGCCTCGACGCGTTCACGAGCGCTTGGCGTAGCTGAACCGGTGCGCCACCCTCGGCGAAGGTCAGCGCGTCGCGATCGGGCAGCGTGCCGAGTTGGCCGGAGACGATGACAAAATCGCCCGCGCGACGCCACGGTGAGTAGGGACGCGCGGGCACGCGCTTAGCTAAATGAGTTGCCGCAGCCGCAGGTGCGCGTCGCGTTCGGGTTCGTGATGTGAAAACCCGCACCCTGGAGGCTGTCGGTGAAGTCGAGCGTCGCGCCCGTCAGGAGTTCGGCGCTTGCGGGGTCGACCACGACCTTCACCTCACCAAAGGTGTTGACGACGTCCTCGTCGTCGATTTCGGAGTCGAAGTACATGTCGTAGTTGAAGCCCGAGCAGCCGCCCGCCTTCACCGCGACTCGAAGCGCCAGGGGCTCGTCCGCGCCCGCCGCCACGATCAGTTCGGCGACCTTCACGATGGCCGCCTCGGTCAGCGTGATGGGTTCGGTCACCTTCTCGGTCAACTTCACGTTGGTAGTGGTCATCGACTCAACTCCTTCAACAATTCCCTCTATCCATGGTAGCGAAGGAATCTCGCGATCAACACCCCTGGCGAGGGGGAGATTGGCGGGCCTACTGGTCAAATCCCTCGTCACCGGGTAGCACGACGACAGGAGCCCCGTCGCGTTCGATCACTCGGGGCTGCACCGTTGCGACCGGACCGAGGGTCCGGGCGTAGTCGAGGACCTCACGAGCGAGACGAAAGTGGGCGATCGCTTCGAGCGTTCGCACGGTCGGGAACATCATCTCGAACTCCCCGCGGGCGTGCGCCGCGAGGGCCGCGGCGGGACGAACCCACCGATCGGCGACCGTCTCGCCCGCGTCGTGGGTCGCGAGCTGACCCGAGGGGGCGAGTGCCACGAAGAACCGCGTGTCGTATCGTCGCGGCATCCCGACGGGCGTGATCCAGTGGGCGAGGTACGCCACACCGCGAAGGTCGAGCCGCAGTCCCTCTTCTGCGAGCATCTCGGCAAAGCTCAACTCGCCGGCGTTGAGCGCCCGCCGCTTCGCCGCGAGCCGATCGAGGTCGTCCGCGTCGGTGAAGGCGACCGCCTCACCCTCACTGGTGCAGGCGATGAGAAGCCCCGCCTCCTCGAAGAGCTCGCGAAGGGACGCCACGTAGTACGAGAGGCCCCCCGCGGCGAGGCCGAGGCGCGTCGAGGCAACATCATCGTCGAGCCCGAAGCCAACGTCGCGAGCATCGTCGTCGTCGACCGCACCGCCGGGAAAGACGTAAGCGCCACCTAAGAAATCGCTGCGGCTGTTTCGACGCAGCATAAGAATTTCATAACCCTCGTCTCCGTCGCGGATCGTCAAGACCGTTGCCGCGGCGCGTGGTACAACGGAATCGGTCATAGACGCCAACTTATCGACCGCGCTCGCGCCGCCGTTCGATGTCCGTATGTCCAGTAACGTTTGAGTGGCCTCGATCACGAAGGAGCAGTGTGGCAAAACAATCGGCATCGAAGCGGCGCCCTGCGCCGAAAAAGAAGACCCCGGCCCGCGGAGGTCGACCCGCCGGACTGTTCACCTGGATCGCGGTCGGGCTCGTCGTTGTCGTCGCTGTCGCGTTCGTCGTCATAAAGATGACGAGCGGCGGTACGACCACGCCCGGCAAGTCGAGCTTTCAGCCCGTCAGCGCGACCGTCATGGGCGACCTCACGAAGATCCCCGCGTCCGTCTTCAACTCGGTCGGCATCACGTCGCCCGTCTCCTCGGTAACTCCTCCCCAGGCCGTCTCCGGTCTGCCGAGCTTGACCGACACGAACGCGAGCGGCCAGAAGCTGCCCGAGATTCTCTATATAGGAGCCGAATACTGTCCGTACTGCGCGGCCCAGCGCTGGTCGACGATCATTGCGCTCAGCCGCTTTGGCACCTGGTCGGGGCTGGGCAACATGTCGAGCCTTTCGACCGATGTCTACCCCAACACCCCGACCTTCACCTTCGTAAAGGCGAAGTACACCTCGAAGTACGTGGCCTTCAAGTCTGTAGAGCTCGATACCAACTATCTGTCCAAGACCGGCAACTACGTGAAGTTGCAGACCCCAAACGCCCAGGAAGAAGCCGAGATCTCCAAGTACGACACGTCGAAGTACATCAAGGGTCTTACGTCGAGTGAAGACGGCTCCATTCCCTTCATCACCTTCGCCAACAAGTTCCTCGTCGCCGGTGCGAGCTTCAACCCGCAGACGCTCGCGGGCACGAGCCGCGACGCTATCGCGGGCGCGCTCGACAACCCGACGAGCCCCATCACTCAGGCGATCATCGCCTCGGCGAACTACCAGACGGCCGCCATCTGCTCGATGACCAACCAGCAGCCCAGCAACATCTGCGCGAGCTCGGGGGTTCAAACGGCGGCCAAGGCGATGGGCATTAAGTGAGTTCGTCGCCACTGACCGTGGCGGACGAGGACGCCACTGACTACAGCGTCCCTCGGTGGGCGATGGTGATCACCCTGGCCCTCAGCGTGATTGGCGTCTGTCTCTCGACGTATCTCACGATCACGCACTTCCAGCCGGGGGCGTTGGTCTGTACCGACAAGGGCTTCGTCAACTGCGCGAAGGTGACCACTTCATCGGAGTCCTACCTCTTCCACATTCCTGTCGCCATATTGGGACTCGCCACCTATCTCGTGATGACGGGACTGAATACGCCGTGGGCGTGGCGCGCGAAAGCGCGCTGGGTGCACCTGGCGCGCTTTGGTCTCGGCATTGTTTCGATGGGATTCGTGCTCTGGCTTCTCTACGCCGAGTTGATCATCATCGGCAACATCTGCCTCTACTGCACCGGCGTGCACATCACGACGTTCCTGCTCTTCATCGTGCTCGTGATGGTGTGCCCGACCCAGCTCGGCTGGACTCGCTCACGCTCGAGTTAGGGCCCGCCGCTCGAATTCGTTGAGGCCGCCCCAGATCCCGTAGGACTCGTGGCGATCGAGCGCGGCGCGCAGGCACTCCTCTCGCACCGCGCAGCCCGCACAGATTCTCTTCGCCAGTTGTTCACGTTCGAGACGATCTTCCTTGCGTTCTGCGCTGTCAGCGGAGTAGAAGAGAGATCCTTCACTGCCTCGGCATGCAGCATCCACCGACCACCCCAACGTCGTCGTCGCCATAAACGCCCCCCACAAATGCCCCAGACCGCAGGATAACCACCGAACGCCGCGCATTACAAGGGAGGATTTTTGTCCGCGTCGTCATTCCAGATTTCCCGGAAAACCCAACTCCGCTACGCTGAATGCCGTGGCTACCATCCTTCTCGCAAGTGACCTCGCCTCGCTGCGCCGTGAACTGGAAACGATGCTGGCGGGGCCAGACGTACTCATCGAAGAGGCCGTGTCTGGCCCCGAAACCATCAAGCGGGTGCGCCAGGGCGGCATCGATCTCGTCATCGCGGACCTCCAGATCGGGGCCATGGGTGGCATGGCTATCACCATGGAACTGCACAACCTCGAGTCGTACGGGGACGCGGAGCCCGTGCCGGTCCTGATGCTGCTCGATCGTCGCCCGGACGTCTTCCTCGCGCGTCGAGCAGGAGCCGACGGCTTTGTCGTCAAGCCGCTCGATCCCCAGCGCATGCGTAGTGCGGTGCGAGCGCTGCTTCGTGGCGAGAGCTACGAAGACGAGTCGCTGCGCCCCGCGACCGTTCGCGTCGGTAGCGCCGACGCTCGATGAGCGATTCGAAACCTCCCCCGAAGGGCCTCGCGCGGTTCCGCGCGCGACTGACGGGGCACGAACACCACACGCCACGTTCTCCCGAGGCGGCGGCTATCCACGCTCGCGTCGATCAGCTCAGTGAGCTCGAGTTGCGCGACGTGATGACGCCCCGCGTCGACGTGGTCTTCCTTTCATTTCCCGTGACTCCCGAGGCCGTCGCCGAGGCCGTGCGCGACACGGGACACTCGTGTTTTCCTGTTGTCAGTGACGATCTCGACGACGTACTCGGCGTGCTCTACGTGAACGACCTCTTTCGGAGTTCAAACTTGAAACGTGCGATCGGCGTCTCACTTCCCGGGACTGAAGAGATCACGCGCAAGATTCGCCGACCACTGATGCTACCTGAGACCTTCGATCTCCTCGAGAGCTTGAGCGAGATGCGTAAGCAGCACCGCACCTTCGCACTGGTATTGGACGAACACGGTGGGGTTGCGGGGGTCGTGTCGATTCGCGACATCCTCGAACAACTCGTCGGCGAGCTGACCGACGAGTTCGACGAAGATGACGAGCCAACGATCGTGCGCATCCGTCCGGACCGCTGGCTCGTCGACGGCCAGACGCACGTCGATCGAGTTGCCGAGGAGCTCGGTCTCGAGGTTCCCGAAGGCGACTACGTCACCATCGCAGGGTTCGTGCTCGACCTCGCGGGCGAGATCCCTGCCGCGGGCACCACCTACTCCTACGGCGACTGGACGTTCCGTGTCCAGTCGCTCGAGAAGCGAAGGATCAGCGAACTCGTCATCGAGCACCATCCGCCGGTCGAGACTGAGGTCCCGAGCACCATTTAGGCTTTGTTTCACGAGTCTCGCGACGAGTAGGCTTATCGGGCTGCGAGGTAACTCGCTGCGGGCTGTAGCGCAGCTTGGTAGCGCGCTTCGTTCGGGACGAAGAGGTCCCGGGTTCAAATCCCGGCAGCCCGACCACCAGGAAGTACAAGGTGAAAGACACATAGGCCCCCATCGTCTAGCGGCCTAGGACACCACCCTTTCAAGGTGGCGGCACGGGTTCGAATCCCGTTGGGGGTGCAAAAAGTTAGCGACGGAAGTCGGCCAGCCACATCGACAGAAGTCGGAACCCACAGTGTGCCAGTGGGCTGCGACATGCGCCTTCGGCGTTGCGGGGTCGGCGTCAGAAGATAGAGGCTCATCGGATTCTGACGGGGTGAGTCTCATCGCACGACGATCGAGCCGAGCACCCGCCAGTTAAGTGTGAGGGCGCAACGCGGCGCTCGTATTCGGTAGTTCTGGAGATCTTTAATGCCAAGACCGACGCGCTGGATACGCGTGACCGTATCGTTGATTCAGTACTGGATATCGAGCGCGTAGCGCAACGCGTGGTCCAACTCGGCACGCTTTCCAATGCCGAGATGGCCAACCCGAGTGCTGGCGAGCATACCTATCGGCAGGGTCACTACGTTGTCGCAGGTGATCACACTCACTTCGGGGAGTCCTTCTTCGGGTCCCACTTCTACTTCCGAGCGAATCCCACGAATCGATCGCGTAATCGGAGCACAGGTCACGGCCGAGAGAACTTGAATGGCGGCGTCTCGAGTCAACACGCACACCGGACGTCTGCCAGCGGGGGTTCCCAGATCAGCCCAGATAATGTCACCCCGAGCTACCAATTTGGAATGGTCTCGCTGGCCAGTCGGGCGGCAACTTCAACGACGATCGGATCTTGTGGGGTGAAACGATACGACGCTTGCAGTTCGGCATCAGCCTGGCGGAGCTCCTCGGCGTCGAGCACCGCGACGGCACCCCTACGCAGTAGTTCTGATCGGTTTGTTCCGCGTTTGGCGGCAAGTCGATCAAGCCGAGCGACGAGATCGTCGTCTAATTGCACCAGCACCTCGCGACGCCCCATGAACCATATGGTAACACATATGTGTGGGTGGCCGCCGCCGAGTACTGTCGAAAGGGCCAAGGTTCAATTGAAAGTAACCAGAGAGCATGGCCAGTCCGAAGAGTTCGCCCGTGGACTCGTTCACTCGATCGACCAGCGTGACCCCGCCAGAATCCGATGAGCCAGGAAAATTGACCAAACACCAACGATTTCAAGGACTTTCTCATCGAGCAGAAGCACCAAGGAAAGCACACCGGCTGGGCGCTTACGGTCGCGTCGCGCTCTGGGAATTCCCCGCCCGGGAGAGGTGACTGATAGCGGGACGCCGCCCGCCTTGTTGAACGGCGAGTAGGAGGGCTTCAGCGTCCTCGCGAGAACCCACGACGAGATTCAACACGACGTTGACGGGGTCTTTTACTGCTTCGGCGATCGTCGTGGAGGCGTAGTCGACGATTTGGTCTGCACCGATTGGGTGCTGGCGAATGTCTCCAGATGACCCAGTGCGGCATCTAGTGCAATTGCAAGTGGGGTCTCGTCTTGGAGCGCCTTCGACATGAGCAGACCACCCTCGAGTGATGCCAGCGTCGCTGTGGCCAGGCGCTTTGGATCGGCATCGGCCCGCAAATTCCCCGAATCCTGGAGCCTCACCAACGTACGTGTGAGGAGGCGCTGCCAGGAGCCGAAGGCTTCCTGCACCTCGAGGCGACCGACTTGGGTCACACTCATTAGCTCGCTGGACAGTGTGCCGAGGGGACAACCGGCCCACCGTGGCGTCCCTCGGTGGAATGCAACAACGGAATCAGCCCAACCTCGTAGGTCGTCAACCGATTCGACTGCGTCGAGCAGGTCACCTTGGAAAGCCAGGATTCGGTCCTGTATACAGATAACGACGGCAGCTACGAGGTCGTCCTTGCTGGCGAAGTAGTGGTACACCTGCGACTTGCTTGTAGATGTGACACGTCCCACCTCATCCAAACTCACCGCCGAAACGCCCCGCTCAACCATGAGGTCTGCCGCCGCGTCCACGATCCGTCGACGCGTGGCTCGACCTTTCTCCGTCAATGGCAACTCAGTCAGGAACCCCGACGATGGCTGCGAGCGAACCCGGCTTAGGCTCATCTGCCGATAGCAAGCGCGAGGACGGTATTGACCGCAGTTTCGAACGGGCGGGTGCTCCGTTGCACCTGGGCGAGCAGAAGTCCTCCTTGGAGCGTGGCGAGCACGGTAGTGGCGAGGTCGTCCGGGTCGATGTCGGACGGAAGTCTCCCGTCGGCATGAAGGGATCTGAGTGCATCGCCGATGATGGCTGCCCACTGTTCGAAACCTGCCGCGACGAGCGCTCGCGCCTCGGGGTCACTCTCGGCGAGTTGACCACCGAGCGAGCCAAGTGGGCAGCCCCCGATTGCTTTGGTGTGCTTCGCCGCCGCGATCACCATGTTCCGCCAGGTTTCGACTCCGTTCGCACTTCGGAGCACGAGTCCCTGGTGATGGACAATCGTTTCGGCTTGGTAGTCGATGACCGCCTGCACGAGTTCGTTCTTGTCGGGTAAGTAGTGGTACATCTGAGAGCCGCTGACTTCCGCCGCCACCTTGACC
>JBAUSF010000219.1:0-2587 GCA_049581565.1 Acidimicrobiales bacterium | reverse complement strand
CTGCTGCATCCTGTGTTCTTCCGTCTGGATGGCCTTGGCGAGCTGGTCGGCGTGGGCCTGCGCCTCGGCCTTGGCTTGGCTGGACAGATTCCGCGCCTGGTCCCGTGCGGCTTCCAGCTCTTCCTTCATCGCTTCCAGATGACGCTGCTCGGCGGCCATGGTCACCGAACTTGCGTCTTTCATATTGCTCAACTCCGTTTTCAAGCGGTCCTGCATGGCGGCCATATCCGTTCGGACGTGATCGATCTGCACGTACAAGTAGATGTTGGCGGCCACCAGGGCAATGATCGCTCCGGCGACCAGCGCCGTCATCAGGCCCGAGCGCTGCGGCTCCGGTGGTGGAACATAGGTCGGTGTGGGACTCACGTCAAAACTCCTTCTTGTCAGTATAGATGGCCCGACTGCCGGTTGGCGTTTCGCTAAACCAGTTGGAATTCCTCTCCGGGCTTTGGTATGGTAACATCCAATCCGAACTGCGACTCGAGCAGCCCGGCCAGCGCCTGCGATTGAGCGGGCTCGCCATGCACCAGAAACACGCGGCGCAAGGACGGTGCCAGCGGTTTGATCCAGGTTAGCAGTTCGCCCTGGTCGGCGTGGCCGCTCAGTTCGTCCAAGCTTGAAATCTCCGCCCGCACGCGCTTCGGCTCGCCGAAGATGCGGACCTCCGTCCACTTGTCGATGAGCTTGCGCCCCAACGTGTCCGCCGCCTGAAATCCGGTAATCAGCACGGTATTCCGGGGATCTTCGATGTTGTTCCACAAATGATGCAGAATGCGGCCCTGCTCGCACATACCGGACGCCGAAATCACCACCATGGGACCGTGGAGATCGTTCAGCTTTTTGGATTCGGCAGCCTCGCGGACGTACTGCAGACGCGTAAAACCGAACGGGTCCTGGTGGTTCAGCAGGAAGGCGCGGGCCTCCTCGTCGAAGCATTCGGGATGGTCGCGGTGCACCGTGGTGACGTTTACCGCCAGCGGGCTGTCCACAAAAATCGGGATGTTGGGAATACGCTGCCGGTTGGCAAGCTGGTGCAACAGCAGCACGAGCTGCTGCGTGCGCCCCACCGCGAAGGCCGGCACAATAATGCGGCCGCCGCGGCGCGCGGTTCGGTTTACCACGTCGGCCAGCTTGTTTTCCACGTGCAGGGCGCTCTTGTGAAAACGCCCGCCGTAGGTGCTTTCCATGATCAGGTAGTCGGCCGGCGGCAGGCTCTCCGGATCGCGGATGATGGGCAGGCCGGGTCTGCCCACGTCGCCCGAAAAGGCCAGCCGCACGCGCGCCGGGGCGCCCGCTCCGCCCATCGATTCGTGCAACACGATGGAAGACGAGCCGAGAATGTGGCCGGCATCGTATGGCACGTAGACCAGATTGTCGGTCAGGTGCTGCGGCTGGTGGTATGCGACGGGTTGGAACAGCGGCAGGGTTCGCTCGGCGTCCTCCATGGCGAAGAGAGGCGTCACGTGGCCGTCCCGCAGGCCGGCCGACTTGCGACGTTCCAGGCGCTTGTTGAGAAACTCGGCATCCTTTTCCTGGATGTGAGCGGTATCGCGCAGCATCCAGTTGCACAGGTCTATGGTAGCCGGCGTGGCGTAGATGGGACCGGCAAAGCCGCTCTTGACCAAGGTAGGCAGGTTGCCGCTATGGTCGATGTGCGCATGCGAGAGAATCGCGGCGTCGATCGAAGAGCCGGGGAAAGGCAACTGCCGGTTCTTGCGGTCGGCTTCCTGACGCCGGCCCTGGTTCAGGCCGCAATCCAGAAGCAACCGCTTGCCTTCCGATTCGACCAGGTGCATGGAGCCCGTGACGGTGCCCGCCGCTCCCCAAAACGTGACCTTCATTCGCTGTTTTCCGAAAGCAATAGTAGCAGAATAGCTGTCAGCGTCAGAATGGTGGCAAAATGGTGGACGTGGGGGGATTCGAACCCCCGACCCCGGCGTTGCGAACGCCGTGCTCTCCCAACTGAGCTACACGCCCACGTTGCAGGGATAATTAACAATATAGCAAACTGTCCGTCCGGCTCAGCCTGGCGAGTCAGGAATGGGACCCTTTGGAGGATTCCGGCCGCAGTTTGCGCCTGCCCGCCCAATACTTCTGCATTCGCTTGGACACTTCCAGACGCTCTTCAGCGCTCATGGATTTGCGGCCACGCCGTTTTGTGGCCTTCAGCGAGTCGGGCAGTCCTCCGCCCATCCGTCGCAATTCCTCAAGCGAGGCAATCGCGCGCTCCAACTTTTCCTTCTCCGCATACAAATCCTGAAGAGCTTTGTATAAGTCCATCGCATATCGATCCCCACACAACTCGAACGCATGGTGGATCACCCGAATGTTACATCGGACGCATGGATCATTTCCAGGGATTCAACTCTTTAATGCGTAAAAAATGGCCAACGCGGTACCAGAGTCAGCATGTGCCTGGTAATGGCAAGGTATAGTGATATCGCTAGCAGCAATAGTACAGCCAGAACGATGGTCATGGTTCGCTTCCAGGGGAATCTCCTGTTTTCCCGGCGCAACACCAGCACATAGCTGGCAAGAATTCCCACATAGAATAAACCGCACATCGGTATGGCGAACAACATCATAT
>JBAUSF010000218.1:0-4240 GCA_049581565.1 Acidimicrobiales bacterium | reverse complement strand
ACGATGTCGCCTCCGTCGACCAGATACACCAACCTGTGCTCCTCGTCGATCCGGCGCGACCAACAACCCGCCAGTACGTGTCTTAGCAGTTCGGGTTTACCAATTCCCTCGAATGGAGAGCGCACCGATTCTTCAAGAAGACGATTGACTCGTTTGAGCATGGCCTTGTCATGGGATTGCCAGTAGAGATAGTCCTCCCACCCGAGGGGAGTAAAGACGAGACGCATCAAGAAAGCTTGTGAACGTTACGTTCGCCGGCCTTTGCTTGGGAGAGACTCTTGAGGAGTCGACGCGCGTTGGCGGGAGAGCGCAGAAGCAACGCAGTTTCGTTCAGCGCGTCAAAGTCGGCCCGAGACATGAGCACCGCGTCACCCCGTTTGGAGGTGATCTCAATCGGCTGACGATTTTCATTGACCTGTTCAATGAGAGGGAAGAGGTTCTTTCGAGCTTCGCTCGCGGTGATAGACACGGGCCGTTCTCCTTACCAAAAGTGGTACCAATTACCGTACCATCAACCAGGTATCCTCGGACGGGATCTCCACACCGTCAGTGCTCATTGTTGGCATCGAATTGCTACTCCTTCGCTACTCCAATATTTGGACGCAAGGGACGTTCGCAAACATTGCTGGAATACGACCCCGACTCGGAGGTACAGCATGGTTTGATAGGAACCTTGAAGACGATTGGCGAGCCCCTCATAATCCCTCGGTGGTGGGTTCGATCCCCACCGGTCCTACAAATATCCAAAAATATAATCTCCTATCTAAAAGAATAGGATCCTATACTTCTAGATAATGAATCTCACTGATCCTTCGATGGCAATTACTTCGTCGCTGGACGGCCCCGTCCTTGTTGTCCTGGCCAACGCAGGAAAGCCCTTGACTGTTTCTGAAGTTGCAAGCAAATCCGAACGTGGCTCCGAGATTGGAATCCGAAAGTCTTTGGGGCGGCTTCTCGCACAGGGCATTGCTGAATCCACTCAGATGGGAAGTACTCGCGTTTATAGCTTGAACCGGGATCACGTGGCGGCAGCAGTTGCAATAGAAATGGCAGAAATCCGTCCGGAACTCTGGCGGAGGCTTGCTCGTGAAGTCGAACGGTGGTCGGTTCGACCTCTCTATGCATGCGTCTTCGGCTCCGCCGCCCGCCACGAGGGGGATATTGATAGTGACATTGATTTGTTGGTAGTACGACCTTCGACCATTTCTGAAGTCAACGAAGCGCAGAGGAGCAAGTCAACCTGGTCGGCACTTGGCATGTGGGTTGAAGTTATTGCAACAAGGGTGATGTCTGAAGCGCAAATCAAGAAATGGGAGTCGAACGTCGACAACCTACACGATCTGGTGCGGCGATGGACTGGTAATCCGCTTCAAGTCGTCAGCATTACTGCTATCGAGTGGTCAGAAAATCGGCGCACTCAGAGCGCGATCTATCGGAACATTGCGCAAGACGAGATCCGACTCTATGACGAACTTGCCCCTGTGAAATATCGATACCCGAAGGCACGGATCGGTAAATGACGGGAAGATCAGGGAGACTCACGCCCTTGAATCGCTCGAATCCCGCCTCGCGATCAATCGATTCAAAGACCCGATTCGGACCGTGTTCAAGAATGAGTCGAGTCCGATCGATCCAGTCGCTCTCCTCGATGAACGTGAGGTGCCCTACTACCTGATACGGCGTCCACGCCCCCGGACCCTCGCTGTGGTCAGTCCATTCCTCGGAGAGCTCAGAGAGTAACGCTTCAAGTATCGACGGCGTTTGCCGCAGCACCTGCGATGCGAGGTCGAGCGAATATTTCATGACGCCGTCCGTAACCGTGAATGGAACCTCAGTGTAACTCGGGTCGCATTCGTCTCATCGAAGCCTGATCGCGTTCACGGTGACAGATCAGGGCGCGTGACGTACTGTAGATGCGCCGCAGAGTAGTGGGGAGTTGGCTGAAATGGGCGATCGAATTGCTGGCAAGGTGTGCGTGGTTACCGGAGCCGGATCCGGGATCGGGCGGGCGTCGGCCCTCAGGCTCGCGGACGAGGGCGGCCGTGTCTTATGCACCGATCTGAACGGCGCTTCCGCGAAGGAGACCGCTGAACTGGCACGATCAGCCGGAGGCGTTGCCAGTTCGAGACAGGTTGACGTGAGCGATTCGGGAGCCGTTGACGCGATGATTGCCGACGCGGTCGAGCAGTACGGAAGGCTTGACGTGCTGGTGAATAACGCCGGAGTGAATATTCCGGGCGTCCTGCACGAGGTGACCGACGAGGTAATTGAGCGAACCTTGGCGGTGAACGTGAAGGGGCAGATCTACGGGTGTCGAGCGGCAATACCCCACATGCTTGCGGGAGGCGGCGGCTCGATAGTCAACATCTCGAGCGTGAACGGTCTCGTCTCCGAGCCATTCCTCGCCGTCTACTCGGCGTCAAAGGGGGCTTCGGTGATGCTCACGAAGGGAGTCGCGCTCGACTACGCGAAACAGGGAATCCGTTGCAACGTGATCTGTCCGGGTTGGGTTGACACTCCAATCAACTACGCGCACGCCGAGATGCTTGGCGGCCTCGCTCACGTGTATGAAACTATCGACTCTTTTCAACCGATTGGTCGGCCAGGCGAGCCGCGCGAAATCGCGAACGTTGTTCTTTTCCTCGCCTCGGACGAGACGAGCTTCATGACGGGAAGCGTCCTCGCAGTCGACGGGGGCATGACGTCCCAGTAGTGGGCTGGGCTCTGGTGCCGGCACGCTCCGAGGCAATCTCCGAGGCACGGCCCTGGACAGATGAGAGTGCGGCGCCACTGCGGTTCCTAACCTGTATGTTGAAGTGCTCCAGTCGACGAATTATCGACGTAGGCGCCGCACGACGATGCTCATTGACGACTGAACCTGACCAGAAAGAGAACCCAACCATGCCAACGCTCACTGTCATCATCGGTTCGACTCGACCTGGTCGGGCGGGCCTACCTATCGCACAGTGGTTCATCGGGCGAGCCATTGCTCACGGAGCCTTCGACGTGCGCGTCGTTGATCTGGCCGAACTCAACCTGCCGTTTCTCGACGAGCCGAATCATCCGCGACTGCGTCAGTATGTTCATCAGCACACCAAGGACTGGAGCGCGATCGTCGACTCTTCCGACGCCTTCGTGATTGTGACCCCGGAATACAACTACGGTCTGAGCGCCCCCGTGAAGAACGCCATTGACTTCTTGAACCAGGAATGGATGGACAAGCCCATAGGGTTCGTCTCATACGGCGGAATTGCTGCCGGGACCCGCGCGGTACAGCAACTCAAGCAGATCGTCACCACGCTCAAAATGCTGCCGGTGTTCGAGTCGGTCAATATCCCCTTCTACTCTCAGTTCATCGATGAAGAGGGCGAGGTTCAGGCCAACGACATCATGGTGCAAGCGGCGTCGGCGATGTTGGACGAATTGGTGCGAACCGAGTCCGCGCTACGACAGTTGCGTTCAGATCGCCAGAGCGCACCGTAACCGACATACGCGGCGTGTGCAACGTCAGTATCGGTGATCTGTTGGTTCGCTTGATTGTTGCCTCAACCCGTGGCCAATGACGCCCGTGGCGTCAAGAGTTGCGGCTCAGGAGAGGGTCGCCGTGCCACTCACAATCTCGTAACCAGCTAGGCCCGCTTTTGATTCGCACGCAGCCGTGAACTTCGCGATGGTGAGGTTCGTGTACACCGTGACGACCGATCGCCTACCGTGATCCTTCCCGGCGAACGACCCCTTCACCGATGCAGTGCCACCGGTGTTTGGCAGCGTGAAACCCTCGTCGTCGGCGCCGTTCTTCAAGAAGCTGAAGCCCGAGAACGACGCCGAGGTGGAATGTACTGACTTTGGGATCCACGCGAAAGATGGGCTCATGCTCGTCGAATACACCACGCCACCGCACGCATTATTTGGCCGGTGAACAACCGAAACCATGTTGACGCCGTTCACGTGTTTGACGTTTGACTTCGCCGTCGTGCAACCGCTCACGTGGATCTTCCACACCATCTTCTCGGGCTTCGTACCCCCACGCTGGAGCGGCGGAGAGAGGGATATCGACCCGGTGACCCTTCGGCACGTGACGCTGCCGGTGGCTACCGTGACCTTGGACTTTGGGGCTGCGGACGCACGAGCGCCGCCAAGACTCGAGAAGAACAACACCATAAAGAGCACGACCAGAATCCCCGCCAGCCTGGACTTCGACTTGGGTCCACCGATGGCTTGAACTCTCATGGGCGAAGTA
>JBAUSF010000217.1:0-13958 GCA_049581565.1 Acidimicrobiales bacterium | reverse complement strand
GCGGTGTTGATCGAGTTCTGGAACATGTTCCACACGATGAGACCGGAGAACAAGTAGATGACGAAGTTGGGAATGCCGTTCTTTAAAAAGATGGAAAATACCAGGTAGTAGACGGCCAGCGTGAAGGCGGGCGCGATCATCGACCAAAAGAGGCCAAGCGTCGAATTCTTGTACTTGATGCGGATGTCTGAAGTGATCAGACCGAGCAGCAGCTCTCGCCTCGACCAGAGGTTCACCAACCGCGTCGCCAACGGCACGCGGGCGCTCACGACGCGCACCGGGGTGTCCTCTAAAGAACGACTGCGTTGGCCCACTAACGGGGCGTCGCTCACTAGACCCCTTGGCGAAGGGCCGAACGCTCGATGACGGCGTCGATGAAGCCGTACTCCAGGGCCTCGTGAGCCGTGAACCAGCGGTCACGATCCGAGTCGGTCTCGATGCGCTCGACGGGCTGGCCGGTGTGAAAGGCAATCCGCTCGGCGAGCGTCTTTTTCATATAGATGATCTGCTCCGCCTGAATGGCGATGTCCGACGCCTGCCCCTGCATCCCGCCGATGGACGGCTGGTGCATCAAGATGCGGCTGTGGGGAAGCGAGAAACGCTTGCCCGGAGCCCCGGCACAGAGCAGGAACTGGCCCATCGAGGCCGCCATCCCGATGCAGATCGTGCGGACGTCGCAGTTGACGTACTGCATGGTGTCGTAGATGGCGAGGCCGTCGTAGACCGAACCGCCGGGCGAGTTGATGTAGAGGCTGATGTCCTTGTCACGGTCCTCGGCTTCGAGCAGGAGAAGCTCCGCGCAGATGCGGTTCGCAGTGTTCTGGTCGACCTGTGAACCCAAAAAGACGATCCGTTCGCGCAAAAGACGCTGATTGAGGTCGTTCGGTCCCATGCCGTCAGCTATGGAGGAGATAATCATGCGACCCAATCTACCGTGTGACAACTCTCCGCCCCTCCCTTAACGCTCCTGGGTAGAGTGGGTCTTTCGCGGGCGTGGCGGAATTGGCAGACGCGCTGGTTTTAGGTACCAGTTCTTCGGAGTGTGGGTTCGAGTCCCTCCGCCCGCACGAGCGCGGTGCTCGACCACCGCACGCGCCTGCTAGGATTGAACACGCTGTTTCATCGCATCTCGCGATAGAGACCGATTCGACAAATTCCTTTCGAGTTGGGCTCATCTCAACTCGTAGGAGTTCTATGTCTGTGTCCTTTGCCGATCTCGGCGTCCCCCCACGTCTGGTCGAGCGCCTGAAAGCCCGCGGGATCCTTGAGGCCTTCCCCATTCAAGAAGCCGCGATCCCCGACGCCCTCAACGGCCGCGACGTCGTGGGCAAGGCAATCACCGGCTCGGGAAAGACCCTCGCCTTCGCCCTGCCCTTGCTGGCGCGGCTCACCAAAGCCCAGCCCCGCAAGCCCGTGGCCCTCGTGCTCGTGCCCACTCGCGAACTGGCGGCCCAGGTCCAAAAAGAGATCGCCCAACTGACCGATGATCGTGGGCGTCGCGTGATCTGCATCTACGGCGGCACGTCGTACAACGTCGCGCGAAAGGCGCTCAACTACGGCGTCGACGTCGTGGTCGCGTGTCCCGGTCGACTCGAGGACATGCTCGAGCAGCGTGGACTCGATCTCGGCTCGGTGACGACTGTTGTCGTCGACGAAGCCGACCGCATGGCCGACATGGGCTTCTTGCCCGCGGTTCGGCGCATCGTCGCGGCAACCTCTCGCGAGCGTCACGTCATGCTCTTCTCGGCCACGATGGGGCCTGACGTCTCGTCGCTCGTGCGCGAGTTCACCCACGACGCAGCCGTGCACGACGTCGTGGGCGATGAAGCGCCGAGCGACGTCGATCACTTCTTCTGGCGCGTTCCGCGCGATCGTCGTCCCGAGATCACGGCCGACATCATCGACACCTACGAGCGCGCGATCGTCTTTACCCGCACGAAGCACGGTGCGGACCGACTCGCCCGCCAGCTCGGCGAGCGCGGCATCTCCGCCGTACCGCTGCACGGTGACCGGTCCCAGGCCCAGCGCGAGCGAGCGCTTCGCAGCGTGAAGAGCGGCCAGGTGCAAGTCCTCGTCGCGACCGACGTCGCGGCGCGAGGCATCCACATCGACCTCTTGCCCGTCGTCGTCCACTACGACCCGCCCGCCCAAGCCACGGACTACCTCCACCGCTCAGGACGAACGGGACGCGCCGGCGCCACGGGAGCCGTCATCTCGCTCGTCGGTGAGGACGTCATCGGCCAGGTGAAGCGCCTCCAGCGCGCCCTCGGCATCGCGCCGTCGATCGAGCCGCGTGAGGATGCTCCGGCGATCCGCCTCGGCGCCGTCGACGACGCCGCCGCGGCCGAGCGCCTCGATGAGCGAACGCCGAAGACCCGTGAGGCTCCTCGTCGCGAGGCGACTCGCGATCGCGCACCGCGCGGTTTCGAACGCAGAGAGACGCGCGAGCGTCCCGCGAGCGCGAGGCGCGAACACACCTCGAGCGCCGCGCCGCGCTCGTCGCGCGGCTTTGAACGCCGCGAGACAGCACCGCGCACAGAGAACACTCGGGGCCGCGGCAACGAAGCCGTCGTGAGCTTTTTCAACGACACGAAGGGCTTTGGCTTTGCGAGCGACGACAAGGGCGACGACCTCTTCATACACTTCTCGAGCATCGTGGGCGACGGCTTCAAGTCGCTCAGCCAGGGCCAGAAGATCACGTTCGAAGAAGCTCAGGGCCCCAAGGGCCGCGAAGCGAAGAACGTTCGCGTCGTTGGCGCCCAGCGCACACGGCGACGCTAGGGTCTTCGACCATGGCTGACAAACCACTCGTTGAACCCCACCTCGGACCGGCACCCGATGAGCTGCTCGTTGAGGAGATCGTCGTCGGCGACGGACCCGAGGCGACCCCCGGCCAGCGCGCGGTCGTGCACTACGTCGGTGTGGGGGCCACGAGCGGCGAAGAGTTTGACGCGTCGTGGAACCGCGGCGAACCCTTCGAGTTCGATCTCGGAGTCGGCCAGGTCATCAAGGGATGGGACGAGGGTGTCGTTGGCATGCGCGTCGGCGGCCGCCGTCGTCTCGTAATCCCCTCGCACCTCGCCTACGGCGAGCGAGGGGCCGGCGGCGTCATCGCGCCGCACGAGACGTTGATCTTCGTCGTCGACCTGCTCGAGCTCAAGTAAGCGGCGCTCGCAGGTCGTCAACTGCGAGCATGCGCTGGTAGTCTCCGTAGCGCTCACAGCAGATCTCCGCCACGAGACGAAGCCGGTCGTTCGGGTTGCTGAGGCCCAGCACCTTGAACTGGTCGAGGAGCGACATCGGCGTCAGCGCGCAGAGCTGCCAGCTGCGCACGCCTGGCCGGTCGTCCATTGCGCAGTCGCGCTGGAGGCACTGATCGGCGAAGACCTCACTTTGGAGCGTACGCAACGCGCGCACCGCCGACTCGGTCGATTTCAGCAGGGCGGCTTCGATCGGCACTTCGTCACAGCAGCGCTCCCCCACCACCGCACGCGGGTAGGGGTGGTCGTCGAGCCACCGGACGACTTCGAAGCACTCGACGCCTTCAACCACAACGAGCGTCTGACCGTTCGTCAGTCGATGGGTGCCGAGAATCTCGAGCATCGTGCCCACGAAAGAACGCTCGTCACCTCCGCCCACCTCGGAGCCGCGCTCGATGAGGCACGTACCAAAGCGCCGCTCGCGCTCAACGTCGGCGAGGAGCTGGTGGTAGCGAGGCTCGAAGATGCAGAGTCCCGCTGTCTGGTGCGGAAACACCACCATCCCCAACGGGAACATCGCGAGCTCGCGGTCCATCACTCTTCTACCCTACGGGTGAAGATTAGCTAAAGATCCGAGGAACTGAGGACCTTCTCGGCGAGGGCGCGAAGTGCCCGACCGCGGTGGGACACGTCATTCTTCTCGTCGGCGGTCAGCTCGGCGAGGGTTCGTCCGCCGAGCCCGTCGGGAGCGAAGATCGGGTCGTAGCCAAAGCCGTTCTCCCCCCGCGGCGCTCTGGTGATCATTCCTTCGAGCGATCCTTCGACCCACCACGACAGACCATCGGGAAAGGCGACCGCGATGACCGAAGAGAATCGCGCTCCTCGTTGCTCGTCGGGCACGTCGTCGAGTTCGCGAAGTGCCTTCTGCACGTTGTCGGCGTAGGTCGCGCCCTCACCGGCGTAGCGCGCGCTCCAGACGCCCGGCCGTCCATCCAGTGCGTCGATGAAGAGTCCGGTATCGTCCGAAATCGCGGCCACGCCCGTCGCGCCACAGAGGGCGCGAGCCTTCAAGAGCGCGTTGCCTTCGAGGGTCGACTCGGTCTCTTCGACGTCGGGCACGTTTCGGGGCCGCTCGAGGACCTCGATACCAAGCGGGACGAGCACGCTGCGCATCTCTTTAACCTTGTGGGGGTTGGCCGTGGCGAGAACGAACGTCGTCACGCGCGAGGCTCGGGTGGCGTCGCGAGCACCGCCCGCTGCGCCTCGTTGATCCGCGCGATGCCGAGGGCGGCGAGATCGAGCAGCTGGTCGAGCTCGTTGCGACTGAACGCCTCACCCTCGGCCGTTCCCTGCACCTCGACGAAACGCCCCGAGCCCGTCATGACCACGTTCATATCGGTGTCGGCCCTCACGTCTTCTTCGTAGGGCAGATCGAGCATGGCCACGCCCCCGACGACGCCGACCGACACGGCCGCGACGAAATCGCTCAACGCGTGTTCGGCGATCAAGCCCGTCTGGACCAGACGCGTGACCGCGTCGTGCAGTGCGACGTAGCCTCCGCAGATCGAGGCCGTCCGCGTGCCGCCATCGGCCTGCAGCACGTCGCAGTCCACGATGATCTGCACGTCCGGCAGCAACTCAAGTCGCGTCACGCTGCGCAGCGAGCGGCCGATGAGTCGCTGGATCTCCTGGGTCCGGCCCGACTGCCGACCCCTCGCGGCTTCGCGGCTCGCCCGTTCGCTGGTCGAACCGGGCAGCATCGAGTACTCGGCCGTCACCCATCCTCGCCCGGTGCCGCGCAACCACCTCGGCACGTCCTGGTCGATCGAGGCGGTGCAGAGCACGCGCGTGCGACCAACTGTGACGAGCACCGAACCCGCCGCGAACTCCGTGAAGTCCCGGTGGAATGAAAGGGGTCGTGCTTCATCCAGCGCGCGGCCGTCGAGTCGTGTGGTCATGGCTCTCCTTTATCGCACGAAGCGTGCGAGACCACGGTACCGGACAAACGCAGCGACCAAATTAGAAGTAGATCGTTGACTTGGCGCGCTCGACGACGTCGTCGAGGTCGTCATTCCAGGCTCCGGTCGACAGGTACTTCCAGCCATCGTCGGCGACGATCACGACGATCGTCGCGACCTCGTCGTCGGGAATGGTCGTCGCGCACTTGACGGCTCCCGCCATTGCGGCGCCCGCCGAGATTCCAGCGAACAGTCCGACCTCGGTCATGCGGCGCGTCCATTCTATGGACTCGCGCGGACGCACGATGACCTTGCGGTCGAGGAGCTCTTCGCCGCCGTTGTCACTGAAGATCGGCGGCACGTATCCGTCTTCGAGACTACGCAGCCCGTCGACCATCTCGCCGCTCGGCGGCTCCACCGCCCAGACTTGGATGGCGGGGTTCTTCTCCTTGAGAAACCTCCCCACGCCCATCAAGGTCCCCGAGGTGCCGAGTCCCGCGACGAAGTGCGTGATCTCGGGCACGTCGTCGATGATCTCCGGGCCGGTCGTCGCGTAGTGCGCGGCGGGATTGGCGGGATTCGCGTACTGGTAGAGAAAGACCCACTCGGGGTGCTCTTCGCTCAGGGCTTGGGCGAGCCGCACGGCGCCGTTCGATCCTTCCGAGCCCGGTGAGTCGATGATCTCGGCGCCAAAGACCAAGAGCAACTGGCGCCGCTCGGGCGAGACGTTGGTCGGCAGCACCACCTTCAGGTGGTAGCCCCGCAAGCGGCAGACGAGCGCGAGGGCGATGCCGGTATTGCCCGACGAGGGCTCAATCAAGGTCTGGCCCGGTTCGCCCGGTCGCAGACGGCCGTCGCGCTCGGCCGACTCGATCAGTGAGAGTGCGACGCGGTCCTTGACCGAACCGGCGGGGTTACGACCTTCGAGCTTGGCGAGGATCGTGACATTGGACTTCGGTGAGAGTGCGCTGACGTCGAGGACGGGCGTGCGGCCAATGAGGTCCAGTACGGAGGCGTACCGCGGCACTACCAGGCGCCACCCGCGACCGCGGGAAGCAGCGTGATCTCATCGTTGCTCGCGATCGTGGCGTTGGTCCCGCCGAGGTAGCGCACGTCGTCGTCGTTGACGTAGACGTTGAGGAAGCGGTGGAGGCTCCCGTCCTCGTTGAGCAGCTGGCCCTTGATGGACGGGTAGACCCGAGTGAGGTGCAAGAGCACCTCACCAACAGTGGAACCCTCCACCGCGATCACACTCTCGCCGCCCATGGCGGGACGAAGAACGGTAGGTATTCGTAGTACAGCCGACATAGCGCCTACTTTCGACTCGTGTTTGATACATGACCTGGTGAGTCAACATTATCGGCTCGAACGGTCGCCGTGTCAGAAAAATGACCGATTTGGTCAGGAACTCGTGAGAACGAGCTCCTCCGCTTGCACCTGCTCATCGAGAATCCGGTAGCTCATCACCTCGGGAGTCGTGTCGACGAGGGAGACGAGCACGTAGTGCCACGAAGGATCGGGGGCTTGGCGTACGTCGGTCGGGCTCGGGTACGCGGCACTGTGGGTGTGGGAGTGAAAGACGCCAATGATCTCCAGACCCTCGTCGTCGGCCCGGCGGGTCGCAGTGAGCATCACCTTCGGATCGATTTCGTAGATCCGTGCCGAATCGGCCACGTTCTCACTGGCGGCGACCTCGCGCACGACGCCGTCGGTCGTGCCGAGCAAGAGGCCGCACCCTTCGTTCGGCAGCGCGCGGATGCACGTCGCGAGCACTGCTTCGCGTTGGGCGAGGTTGAGAGTGAGCACGGCGTTACCCTAGCGACCAGGCCCGCGTCGCTTCCACGTCACTACGCTTTGACAGTGGCACGAGCCAAGCAGATTCAGGAGCGGCGCGCGAAAAAGCGCGACGAAGCCCTAAAGGGCGACCGGGTGGTCGCCACGAACCGGCGTGCCCGCCACGACTACGAGATCGTCGAGACCCTCGAGTGCGGGATCGTGCTGCAGGGCTCTGAGGTGAAATCCCTCCGCGAGGGGAATGCCCAGATCGCCGACAGCTACGCCCGGGTGGACGACGGCGAGCTCTGGCTCTTTCAGATGCACGTGCCACCGTGGACCTACGCGGTCGGTTTTGGCAGCCACGACCCCGACCGACGGCGCAAGCTCCTCGTCCACCGCCAAGAGCTCAACAAATGGAAGCGTGAGTCCGAGACGCAGTCGCTCACGATCATTCCCCTCAAGCTCTACTTCAAAGACGGCCGCGCCAAGGTCGAGATCGCCCTCGCGAAGGGTCGCAAGCAGCAAGACCGCCGCCAGGCCCTCGCCAAGCGCGACGCCGAACGAGAGATGGCTCGCGTGGCACGACACGCCGAGAAGTTTTCTTAACGGGAGCCGAGCGCGACTCGAACGAACGACGACATTCGCTAGCGGACGCGACTCAAGAAGTTCCTCGTGGACTCCTCTTTCGGGTTCGAAAAGATCGCCTCGGGCGGGCCCTTTTCCACGAGGACCCCTCGATCGAGGTAGGCGACTTCGTGAGCCACGTCGCGTGCGAAGTTCATTTCGTGGGTCGCGATCAGCATCGTGGTGCCCTGGTGGGCGAGGTCGGTGAGCAGGTCGAGCACCTCTCCCACGAGCGTCGGGTCGAGGGCGCTCGTCACTTCGTCCAACAAGAGCAGGGCGGGATGCATGGCGAGCGAACGCACGATGGCGACGCGTTGCTGCTGACCGCCCGAGAGGCGTTCGGGGAAGTCGTGGGCGTGATCTCGCAGTCCAATGCGCTCGAGCAGTGCCATCGCCTCGTCGCGGACCTCGTCGCGCTTGCGCCGATGCGCGCGAACGGGACCGAGGACGACGTTGTCGAGCACGCTGAGATGAGGAAAGAGGTTGTAGGACTGAAAGACGATCCCGATGTGACGTCGCACCAGATTGGGGTCGATGCGTGGATCGGTCAAGCTCTGCCCGTAGAGCCTGATGTCGCCGCCGTCGATGCGCTCGAGCAGATTCACACAGCGCAGCAGCGTGGACTTGCCCGAACCCGACGCACCGATGAGGCACACCACCTCGTGGCGCTTCATCTCGAGCGAGATTCCGCGAAGCACCTCGTTGTCGCCGAAGCGCTTGACGACCGAGTCCATCTCGAGAACGACGTCGTTCACGAGACGCTCGTGAGCCGACGCCCGCGATCTCTGGCGATCAGCCGATCGGTGAAGCGCGTCATGGGGATGGTCAGCACGAGAAAGAAGGCGGCGGCGACGACAAGGCCACTCTCATTGAACTCCGTCGCCGAAAAGATCTGTGCCGCACGGGTGACTTCGACGGCACCCAGCACGGACACGAGGGCCGTGTCCTTTTGCAGCGAGATGAAGTCGTTGAGGAGCGGTGGAATCACGTTTCTGATCGCTTGGGGCAAGATCACGTGACGCATGGTGGAGGCGTGGGAGAGGCCGAGCGACCTGGCCGCGTGCAGCTGCCCGGTGGGAATCGAGAAGATACCTGCCCGGATCACTTCTGAGACGTAGGCGCTGTAGCAGATGACGAGGGAAATGACGCCGTAGACGGCGGGCGATTGGTCCGAGAGGAACCCGAATCGCAGCTGAGGTAAGCCGTAGCCGACCAGCAGCACGGTGAGGAGAACGGGCACGCCGCGGGCGACGTCCGTGTACGCCGTCGCCAACACTCGATAGGGATAGAGCACCGGCGATTGGCTGATACGGCACCACGCGATCAAGAGGCCAAAGATCAGCACCAGCACTTCGCTGAGCGAGAACATCCAAATGTTCGTGACCATGCCGTCGCGAATGGAATCGAGGCCGAGTCGCGGATTACCAACCCACGCCAGCCAGATGTAGTGGGGGTCGAAGAACGTGAAGCGAAAGGTGGCGCTGCCCGGGGCGAAGAAGAGAAGCCCCACGACCAGCCCCAGGGCCACAATTGTCGAGATCGTGCTCGCGACGACGCCGCGACGACCTACGAACAGCCGACTGCGCCACGACGAGTGCAAGTTGGGCGCCGCTTCCGACGAACCGGCGTCGGTGTCGAACGTCACGATTCTTACGGCTTAATGTCGGGCACGCTGGTGTATATCCCCAACCACTTCTGCTGCAGCGCCGTCAGCGTGCCGTTGGCCTTCATCGCATCGAGCGCAGCATTCACGCAACCCACCAGCGGATCTCCCTTGGAAAACAGCAGTCCGTAGTGTTCGCCCGTGCTTGGAAACTGACCCACTTGAGTGGCGATCAGCTTCTTGTTCTTGTTCACGATCTGTGACGAGGCCATGTACTGGCCGTCGGGCGTGTCGATCACGAGCGCGTCGACTTGACCCGTCTGGAGGGCGAGAACCGCTTGGTCGAGGGTGGAGTAGACGCGCGGCGGCCGCGTGGGCTTGATGAACTCGTTGATGTAGGCGAGTCCCGTCGTGCCGATCTGGTCGCCGTAGAGGTAGCTCTTCAGCTCCTTGGGCGTGTGCTTCTTTACGATCGCGTCAGTCTTCAGTGCGACGATCGACTGCTGAACGTCGTAGTAGCTCTCCGAAAAGGTGATGGCCCGCGCCCGTGCCGCCGTGTAGGAGATCTCGTTGACGTCAAAATCGAAGGCCTTCGGTCCGGCGAGGTAGCTCGAGTCGAAGGGCTCGACGACCCACTTGACGTCCGTGCGCGTGACGCCGAGCTCGCCGGCGATCGCGTACGCCACGGCCGACTCGTAGCCCTTGCCATTTGAGGGCGTGTTGTTGACGAACCACGGCGTGTACCCGGGGTTGTCGGTCGCAATGGTGAGGACGCCCTTGGTCACCACTTCAGACCCGATCTTGGTCTTGCACGCGGCGAGCGTGCTCGCGGCGCTCGCTTGTGCCGCGACGTCGGCGGTGAGCGCCACCCCGCCCAGTACGGAAGCACCGAGAACACCGGCGAGGATGGTCCGAACGGTACGCATAATCATCCCTTCGTTGCGGAACGCGTGAGGAAGTGCCAGTGTAACTCTCGGCCCCTCGGTCATCTCGAGCGCGAGCGCGGTGCGAACGAAGAGAAGCCGACCGACAGCCAGCACGACAATGCCGGTAGAGTTGAACGGCAGCCTCAGTGGCTGTACGAGGGGGTGATTGGATTCGACAGCAGTCGTCTTGGTGAAAGAAGCGAGCCGTGGTCTCCGGAGCCACGTTAAAGAGCCGGAAACAATAAATAAACGCCAAGCCTCAGCTTGCGTTTGCTGCTTAGGTAGCAACATCCGCCTAGACCCAGCCTTGCGGTCTAGATAACGGGTGTCATAGAGCAAGGCTTACTCGAGAGATTCGTTGGTGATCTCCCGGGGACACTTCAGCCAACTAAGGATCGTCGACGGCGCTGGCATCGATGGCGATCCCGACAATCAACTGCCAGCTGCGCTCGGAGAATGTTCACTTGGAAGCTACTGGACCGGGGATCGTTCCCCCGCACCTCCACCAATCAGACGATCATGAAGAACGGATTCACTAGCGAGGCGCTGGTGGTTCGCCTCGCAACCGGCAACGGCGCACGTGGAACCGTGTGCACGTCTGTCATTCGTTAGCCAATGGTCACGCCCAGCGTCGGGGGCCGAGCGGCGCGGTCACGAACACCTCGTCTCCCTCGCGCCGCGAGCGCCATCCCTGCCACGAGAATTGCTCCAGGGCGTCGGCACCGACTTCGAGGACCCGTCGAGCAAGAGCGCCTTTCACTGCTTTCGCATCGTGTCCGACCGCGTTTCGCTCGTCATGCGTCACGAATCGCACGTTGATCACGTGTCGACCGGCGCGAAGCGATGCCAGCTCGATGCTCGCGGCGTATTCGTTTGGCAGCAGATTCACGATGGTTGCGTGCCCCACCTTGTGGTCGATGGCGCGAGTGACGAACGGACGCCAGAACCTCGCGAGCACTCCGAGAGGAGGCAGTGACGCGTTCATCGCGAGCCGGTAGTCCCCAATGGGGTCTTCCCCGGCGAGCAGGCCGTAAAGGCCCGACGGTACGAGAATGCGCCGTCGCAGCGCCGGGGAGAGCGTGTCGGGCGCAACGTGGGTCCAGACAACACCGGTGTAGCGACGCCACGCTGGCGCGACGGGCGCCGACGAGCGAGCAATCTCCGCGGTCGCCGCGACCGCCCGGTCGAGCAGCTCGCCCCGGGCTGAGAGGGCGGACTCCATTTCTTTGGGCGCGGCGCGGGTGAAGAGTGCGTCGAGGGCGTCGAGCACGTGGCGACGAGGGGTCGCAAGCTCGGCGTCAAAGACACCGCGTGCCGCCACCCTTCGACCACCCGTCGACTTGGCCTTCGAGGGCGGCAATAGCACGTAGAGCCGTTCCGTCACGGCTCTTGACGCTAGATGATGTCTACGCGGCGAGTGATTCTTTTGAGAGGCCGAAGGATCGAAGGAAGTTTCGAACTCTCACCACCTGGTCTTCGGTGAGTTCGCGCGTGCGAGTCGAGCCGAACGAGACGGTTTCGCCGTCAACCGTCACCGCCCAATTCCCCCGGTGCGTCTCGTGCACTTCGCCGAAGCGGGCGAGCAGCGAGCACACGTCGTGCCACTGAATGTTGTGGTTCAGCGGGTGACAGAAGAGTTTCTGGGCGGTGACACGGTGGTGATGGTCCAACTTGATCGACATCGACAACCCCCTCAGCGGGATCGAACTTTTCGTCCCTCATCAGCACTCTCCCCCATTTAGGAAGGGCTGTCAAGGAGCGCTACCAGTTCGACGTGCTCGGTCATGGGAAACAGATCAAATACTCGCAGGTCACTTAGGACAAACCCATTTCGTAAGAAGTCCTTAAGGTCGCGCGCGAATGTGGCGGGGTCACACGACACGTAGACGAGTCGGCGGGGTGCCCTACGGGCGAGAGCGTCGGCCACGCCTCGGGCGAGCCCGTGGCGCGGCGGGTCGAGGACGACGATTGATCCTTCGCGCACCGTGTCGTTCACCGCTCGCGGCGAGACCGACCATTCACGGACTTTCAGCTGGCGGTGACCGGTTGCGTTCTCGCGTGCGTCGCGCACCGCGTGCGGAGACGATTCGACGGCGCTCACTCGCCCGGTGGGTCCGACGAGTCTGGCGAGCGGGACAGAGAAGAGTCCGACGCCACTGAAGAGGTCGACGACATCATCACCGGGCGACACGTCAGCCAGCTCTGTCACCACGTCGACGAGGAGCTTCGGTGCATCACGATGGGACTGCCAGAACGACAGCGGACCCACCGTGTACACGAGGTCGCCAACAGCGACGCGAGAGTGCGTTGCGGGATCGAGCGCCGCTCCCTCGAGCGATCGCACGTCGTAGTGCGCGCCTCGCTCAGCGCTTCGACGAGCTACCGCAAAGGCGGCGCCCTCACCGATCGCGCGCAGCTCCACCTCGCTCACTCCGGGCCACGCGTGGGCGAACGCGCTCGCGAACACCGGATCAGAGATCCAACACTCGTCAATGGCGATGAGGTCGTGAGACCTCGCGCGGCGAAGACCGAGCATGTCGCCCTCACCAACGCCGCAGCGCAGCCTGGTTCGCGATCCCTCACCCGATCCCCCAGAGCGTCGCACCTCGACAGTCCGATCGACGCCCGCAATGCGCCGCAGGTGCTCAGTGACCAGGGCCGACTTCCAGGCGAGCTGCACCGTGGGAGACGCGTGCTGAAGGTCGCAGCCGCCACAGCCGCGCGGGTGCGCGTAACGACACGGCGGCTCCACCCGCTCGGCGCTCGCCTCGAGCACCTCTACCGCGTCGCCGCGATAGAAGTTGGCCGTTCTCTCCTGCACGTCGACACGCACCAGTTCGCCCGGGAGCGAGTAGCGAACGAAGGTGACTCGCCCATCGGGAGCGCGCCCCACGCCCCCACCCGTCGCGGGCCGCTCGACGCGCAGTGTGAAGGTCAGCTCGTCTGGCTCGTCGCTCACGCGGGCCTAACCGACTCGTCTGAGAAAGAGATCCACCAGCTCTTGGGCCCGCACTCGAGCGGCCGGCGTCTCGCGAGCGGTCTCCTCGAGCAGCGCTTCGACGTCGAGGCCGAGCTGACGGGCCTCTTCTTCGTCGGAGGCGAGCCACTCCTTCAGCTGGGCCTCGTCGATTTCAGGATGGAACTGCACGCCAACGTGGGGACCCACCGCAAAGGCCTGCGCCGCCCGGGGCGACGTCGCCCACAGCTCGGCAGCGTCGGGTAGCGCACAGGCGTCGAAGTGAAATTCGAACCACGGACCCGCAGAGAGCTCGACGCCCTCGGCCACGTCAATATCGAACCAGCCGATCTCGCCGTCGGTTGCCCGACTCACGACGCCACCGAAATGGCGACAGAGGGCCTGAGCGCCAAAGCAGATGCCAAGTATCGGCAGCGAACGCTCGTCCGCTTCCGCAATGAGCGCCAATTCCCGGTGAAACCAGGCGGTTTCCACCTCGTGGTCGTAGACGGCGCACTTGGAGCCCAGAATGACCATCGCGTCATACCCCTCGAGCGACGGAGTGGCACTCTGCTCGTTCATCATCACGAGGTCGATCTCGTGGCCACGGGCCTCAAACGCCTCTCCGATGAGACCGGGGTTGTCTTCGAAGTGGTGTCGTAAGACGAGCGTGCGGGCCATGGTGACTACGACTCTAACGAAATGGCGCGAGAATCAGGCGCCGGGAAGCGACCAACCAAGCGACGCGGCGATCTCCTTGCACGTCGGGCACACCGGGTATTTCGCCGGATCACGCCCGGGAACCCAGACCTTGCCGCAGAGCGCCTTCACGGGCGTCGCGTTCACCATGCCGTCGACCACCGAGTTATCGAGGGCGACGAACTCGCCATCTTTTGGCGTGTAGCCCTCGAGCAC
>JBAUSF010000216.1:0-5510 GCA_049581565.1 Acidimicrobiales bacterium | reverse complement strand
ACGCTGCCATGAGGGTCCTCGCCGAGGGCCTCTTCGAACTGGGCATCTTGAAAGAAGAGCCCGACGTCGCACTTCGCAAGGATCGCCAGCTTCACCGCCGCTACACCCTGCACGGCACGAGCCACATGCTCGGTATCGACGTGCACGACTGTGCCAACGCGCGCAACGACTTCTACTGGGGCACGCTCGAAGAGGGATACGTCCTCACCGTCGAGCCGGGGCTCTACTTCCAAGAGAATGACCTCACGGTCCCCGAGGAGTACCGCGGCATCGGCGTGCGCATCGAAGACGACGTGCTCGTGACCGCAGACGGGGCACGCAATCTTTCTGGCGCGCTGCCGCGCTCGGCCGATGACGTGGAGGCCTGGATGGCCGAGCGTTGGCGCGAACCGGCACCCAACCTCGGTCTCTAGTCTCACCGGGATCGCGAACGCCCGCGTCGGGGTGGGATCAGGGTTCTCCCCGATGTCGCGTCGCGTTGCTCGTTTCCTAGGATGACGGCGTAGCGCGAAACCGGGAGGAGATGCCACGGTGACCGGAACGCTCCTCGATCGCACGCCTGAGGCCCGCGAAGATGAGTCGTGGGCCGTCGAGACGCACGGGCTCACCAAGCGCTTTGGCGCGAGTGCCGCCGTCGACTCGGTAGACCTGCGTGTTCCCCGGGGCAGCGCCTTTGGCTACCTTGGTCCGAACGGCGCCGGCAAGACGACCCTCATACGCGTGCTGCTCGGACTGACCCGCGCCGATGGCGGCGAGATGTCGCTGCTTGGCTACTCGGTCCCCCGCCACCGTGATAAGGCGCTCGTCCGAGTCGGCGCCATCGTTGACGAGCCCCGCTTCTTCGGGCACCTCACCGGTCGACAGAACCTCGAAGTCATCGCGGCCGCCCGCGAACCCGCCGCACGGCTTCGCATCGACCCGTCACTCGAGCGAGTGGGTCTCGGCCAACGTGCGAACGACCGCGTCGCGAAGTACTCGATGGGTATGCGCCAGCGACTCGGCGTCGCGTCGTGTCTCCTCGGCGACCCCCAGCTGCTCATCCTCGACGAGCCGATGAACGGGCTCGACCCCGCCGGAATGCAGGACATGCGTGAGATGGTCCGGTCGTTCGTGGACGAAGGTCGCACCGTCGTGCTCTCCTCGCACCTCCTCGACGAGATCGAACGCACCTGTGACTCGGTCGCCATTGTCGATCACGGAAAGGTAATACGCCAGGGGCCGATTGCCGAACTCCTCGCCGGCACCGCACTCGAGCTCGACATCGAGTGTTCCTCGCCCGAGCAGGCGAGTGCGCTGATCGATCCCGCGGCGCTCGGCGCCCAGCTCACCGTCACCGAGAAGGGCCTGCGCCTCGGCTTTCCCGCCAACACGAGCCGCGACGTCGTGGCTGAGGTGAATCGAGTACTCGTCGAAGGCGGCGTTGCGGTCTATCGACTCGAGCCCAATCAGGCGTCGCTCGAATCGTGGTTCCTCCAGGTGACGAGCCGACTGGGGTCGAGCGAGTGACGACCGAAGCGCTCGCCGCGACGACTCCAGAGCGGGCCGTCGATCCGAGCGACCGACGGGGATCGCCCGTTCCAAACGGCCGCATGATCAGGACCAGGATCATGGAGCTTCGTACGCGGCGTGGACTCATGATCGCGCTCATTGCGGTCAATATCGGCGTACCCACCATCTTCCTGACGGTTCGCCTCCTCGCCCACGCCATCGCTCCACGCTCCTACGGCCCCGCGGGCGGTTACGAGATCTTCACCACGCTCACCGTAGGCATCTTGTTCATCTTCGGCTTCATCGTCGCCGCCACGCTCGGGTGCACCGCTGGATCCGTCGACCTCACCGAAGGTGTCTTCCGCCATCTGGTCATCACCGGCCGCTCGCGCGTGGCGCTCTACTTCGCCCGGATTCCCGCGGGGCTCGCCATCCTCGTGCCGCTCGTCGCCGCGGGCTTTACCATCGTCTGTTGCGTGTGCGTCTTTGCCGCGCCGACCAAGCTCAGCTACGACGGGGTGAACGTCCCCGCCGGGCTCTCACGCACCGGCTTGGTCCAGTGGGCCGACGCCCACGCCGACGAGGTCTACTGCGCCTTTTCCTACAACCAGAGCCCCGGTATCAATCTCCCGTGCAACCGGAGCGGACACATCATCACCGTCGTACCTCCGCGCAAGGCCGCGCCTGGTTCGGTCATCCTGAAGCCGCCGACCAAGGCCCAACTGAAGGCGGCCGCGACGAAGATCGCCGACTGGAACTACAAGGACTATTCGAACACGTTCCTCTCGCCCCCGATTGCCTTGATGGTCGAGACAGGGCTCTGGGTTGAGCTGGAAGCCGTGCTCGGCTTCATCATCGGACTCGGCCTCGCCTCGCTCATGGGTCAGCGAACGGTGCCGGTCGTGTTGATGATCGTGCTGGAAGTCGTGCTCTCCCCGCTTCTCCTGCACGTCGGCATTCCGCACCTCATCAACGCGCAACGCGGTCTGTTCGGTCTCGCCATGGCCCATATCGAACCGGCGGCACTGCCGCCGGTGATCGGCGGGATCCGAGGCGGCGGCAATGGCCCGGCGGCGTCGTTGATCCCCGAGTCACGATCCCTCGCCGTCTGCGTGATCGTCGCCTGGCTCGTTGGCTGGACCGCGCTCGGCGCGTGGCGCATGGCCAAGCGCGACGCGTAGTGCGCGCGCTCTGAGTCAGAGAACGCGCAGCGGGATGGCCCGCGGACCGCGGACCTGGCCCTGAGCCCACGTGACCGCAGCCGGGTCTGCCAGCTCGAACATGGGATAGCGAGCGATGAACTCCTCGATGGCGATCCTCAGCTCCATGCGCGCCAGGTTCGATCCCGCGCAGCGATGAATCCCGAGCCCGAAGGCCGCGTGACGGTTGACCGCGCGGTCGATGACGAACTGATCGGCGTCCTCGAACGCCGCAGGATCACGGTTTGCCGCCGGGAAGCCGAGGAGGATCCAATCGTCCTTCTTCATCGGACACCCGAAGAAGTCGATGTCCTCTTTCACCATTCGGGCCATGGTGACCGGTGCGTAGAAGCGCAGGAACTCCTCGACCGCGGTCGCAATTAGCTCGGGCTCGTCGACGAGACGACGCAGGTCATCGGGATGATGGCCGAGGTGCCAGATCGCAGCCCCGATCGCCGACCACGTCGTGTCGATGCCCGCAACGAGGGTCAGCACCATCGTTCCGCGCACGTGCTCGAGCGGCAGCTTCTCGCCGTTCATCTCGACGTTCAAGAGGTAGTTCGTGAAGTCGTTGCGCGGGTGGGCGAGGTGGTCGTCAATCTGGGCGTCGAAGTACTCCGTCATCGGCATGAACATCGGACCGCGCACCTCGGGCGGGAGATCAACGAGATCCAACACGAGGTGCACGAAGTCGCGAAAGAGGTCCTCGTCCTCCTCGGGAAAGCCCAGCATCGTGGCGATCACGCCCGGTGAGATGAACTGGGCGTAGCGCGCGCCCGCGTCGAACTCACGCTCATCGGCGAGCGCGTTCAAATGCTTGACGCAGAGCGCCCGAACCTGGCCCTCCATCGCGTTCACCCGCCCGGGTGCGAAGGCGGGCAGGATGAGTCGTCGAGCGAGCTGGTGGAAGGGCGGATCCGACGTGATGGGCGGCGCGCCGCCGATGGGCGCGACGGCGTTCGGCGGGAACTTGTTGTTCGAGATCACGACCGAGCGGCTCGTGAAGTGATCGGTGTCGTTCGCGATGCTCGACACCATCTCGTGGGTCGTCGGAAACCAGCCCCCCGCGTAGCGATCGGTGTGCGCGACGGGGCACCGTTCGCGCAGGTTCTCCCAGATCGGATAGGGATCGCGCACCCACTGGGGATCGGTGTGATCCCAGTCCGTCGCAAAGTCCTCGACCGGACGCTTCTCGTCGCCGTCGGTCGTCACCTCAGCGTGAAACTCGCAGCGGCAGGCTCCGCGGGCCGCGGATCTGGCCCTGGGCCCAGGTGACCGCCGCCGGATCGGCGAGCTCGAAGGTCGGATAGCGCTTGATGAACTCTTCGATCGCGACGCGAAGCTCGAGGCGGGCGAGGTTCGAGCCGATACAGCGATGGATCCCGAGCCCGAAGGCGACGTGGCGGTTCTCCGCGCGATCGATGATGAACTGGTCGGCGTCCTTGAAGGCGACCGGATCGCGATTCGCTGCGGGAAAGCCGAGCAGGATCCAGTCGTACTCCTTCATCGGACAGCCCAAGTACTCCATGTCCTCTTTCACGAGGCGAGCCATCGTGACCGGCGCGTAGAAGCGCAGGAACTCCTCGATCGCAACGGGCATGAGGTCGGGCTCGTTCACGAGGCGCGCGAGGTCGCTCGGGTTCTTCGCCAGGTGCCAGAGCGACGCACCGATCGCCCCCCACGTCGTGTCGATGCCCGCGACGAGGATGAGCACGATCGTGCCAAAGACGTGTTCGACGGCGAGCTTCTCGCCGCCGATCTCCGCGTTCAAGAGAAACGACGTGAGGTCGTCGCGCGGGTTCGCCTGGTGGTCTTCGATCTGGGCGACGAAGTACGCCTCGATCGGCTCGAACTGGGCGATGCGCTCTTCTTCAGAGAGGTCGACCGACTCGGTGATCATGTGGACGATCTCGATGAACTTGTCGGTGTCCTCTTCGGGAAAGCCGAGCATCTGACGGATGACCGACGGGGGAATCAGCCGCGCGTACTCCCACGCGGCGTTCACCACTTCGTCATCGCCGAGCCGTTCGATCAGGCTGGCGCACAGCTCACGGATCTGGGGTTCGAGCTCGTTGATCACCCCGGGCGCGAAGGCGGGCAGGATGAGCTTTCGAGCCATCTGGTGAAAGGGCGGGTCCGAGGTGATCGGCGGCGCGACGCCGATGGGTGCGGGCAGCGCATCTTCGCCCGGGCGACCTTCGTCCATGATGACGGCGCGACTCGTGAAGTGCACGGTGTCCTTGGCGATGGTGGACACGCCCGCGTGGGTCGCGGGAAACCACGCGCCGCCGTAGCGATCGGTGTGCGCGACAGGGCACCGCTGGCGCAGGTCCTCCCAGATCGGATACGGGTCATTTACCCACGCGGGGTCGGTGTGGTCGAAGTCGGTTGCAAAATCGAGGACGGGAGGCTTCTCGGTCATGCCGATTCCTCTATGAAGATCGCGTGCTCGGGGCAGTTTGCCTGGGCGAGTCGGGCGAGCTCGAGTGTCTCGCTGTCGAGCGTTCCGTCGCCGCGCACGACACCATTGCCGAGATCGTCGAAGTCGAAGACTCCCGGCGCAATCGAAAAGCAACGCCCCTGTCCCTGACAGAGATCGGCGTTAATGACAACCTTCACAGTTCCCCCCACAGTCGAACTATCGCTGACATTACTACCCGGTAACGCAGATTCGATCGTCAGTCGACCCTCCGCGACGCGAACCAGTGGCCCGCCAGCACACGATGCCACCCCGTCCATGGCCGATCGCCGCGGGTCACGATCCGCGAGGCGCGCTCAGGTCGTTTCGATCTCCTCGCGCGAGATGCCGAGGAAGTAGAGAAC
>JBAUSF010000215.1:0-1540 GCA_049581565.1 Acidimicrobiales bacterium | reverse complement strand
CTTGGGACGTTGGCGAAGATCTGTGTTAACAAGGAATTCAATCTTCTCGCCACAAACAAGAACAGTCCGGTGGTGAACTACCTTCGTGAACTCGCTGCCCACGAACGTGAGGCACATGGCGGACCAGGTGTCGGGGCACCAGATATTAGATGTGTCTCACGGTTGGACTTCGATTTGACACACGCGCTCGCTTCACAGCGCGCGAGCCTCAAGTCGGACATCGCTGACGATGGCTTTCAATCACCAAGTGGAATACCTCGAATACGAGGCGATTTACATACAAACAGCCGAAGTTCACGTCATCCTCCAGAACGATGCGCTCGGGAGGCAAATTCGGTACGGTCGTTGGAGTGTTCAGCGAATACCTTTCTGGTGGCTCGCCCCCCAAAATAACGAGCTCGTTTAGCGAACGTCGGTCGAAGGTAGTGACCGTCCTCTCCGTCGTGGTCGGCTTGGCGACAATCATTTTCGCGCTGGAACCGCATCCAAATGCGGGAGGTCCGCGGCTCACACTCGCACTCTTGGTCTGCGGCCCAATGCTGCTACTCCGTCGCTGGCCCCTCCCGGTCATGGCGGCGTCGGCCGTCGCGGCGGCTCTAGTCGTCGCCGCAGGGGTTGCGCCTCTGCCGCTTGCCGTCGTCCTTGGTCTGGCCGCTTACCTCGTTTCCTCGCAACTGCCCAGACGACTGTCGATCCCCGTCACTTTGGCCGCGGCGGCCGTGATCGGAGGTGCAATCTTGTTCGCAGCATTTAGCGATCGATCTGCACCCCTCGCCGTTCTGGGGATCGAAAGCCTGGTGCCGTTGGGAGCAGCTTGGTTCGTGGGCGACGCGGTAGCGGCTCGACGCCAATACCAGGCGGGACTCCTCGAGCAAGCAACGCGTAAGCGACTAGAGGAGGCTGAACTCGTCCGCCAGAAGATTCGCGAAGGACGAGTGCGCGTCGCCCAAGAACTCCATGATGTTGTCGCGCACTCTTTGGCCGTCATAACCGTCCAAGCCGGTGTTGGACGACGGCTCATGGCAAGTCGTCCTGAAGAAGCGTCCCTTGCGCTGAAGTCGATCGAGGAGATAGGGCGAACGGCCCAGGAAGAGCTGCGGGTCGTGCTCGACCTGCTGCGCGAGGACGGGGAATCATCAGCAGTTCTGTCGCCTGCACCTCGACTGGTCGACCTGGCTGACCTGGTGGAGACGGTCCGGGCTTCAGGCACGAATGTGGATCTGCTTATCACGAGCATCGAACGCCCGCTCTCTCCGGCGCTGGAGCTCTCCATCTACCGCGTCGTCCAAGAGGCGCTTACCAATGTGGTTAAGCACGCCCCCGGAGCTTCGGCGAATGTTGAGTTGATTATCTCTAACGACGCTGTTCGCGTCGAAGTCGTCAATGAAGGGACACCAGGTAGTAGACAAACGGTTGCCCCGGGGCCGCCGGGTCTCGGGATCCTCGGGATGCGTGAGCGAGTGAACGCTTTCGGCGGCTCCTTCATCGCTCAAACGAGTCCCGACGGCAGGTTCCACGTCGTCGCCGAAGTGCCCGTCGA
>JBAUSF010000214.1:0-36815 GCA_049581565.1 Acidimicrobiales bacterium | reverse complement strand
TGGTCGAAACGACGGCCCCAACGAGCCCGCCCTCGTTGGAGGCCAGCTGGTTGATGCAGCAGAGACCGCGGGCCGGCCTTTGCGAGAGCTCGGCTGACACGACGCGGAGCCCTCGCCTCTAGTCTTCGCCCTATGCACATTTCTGCCGTCGTCGCAACCGCCTTTGGCGGACCCGAAGTCCTTTCGGTCATCGAGACCGAGGTCGGCGAGCCGTCGCCCGGCGAAGTGTTGGTCGAGGTGCACGCGGCGGGCACCAATCCGATCGACTTCAAGCTCTATAGCGGTGGCCTCAATTTCGCAGCGGATCCATCGAGGCTGCCGATGCGCCTCGGATTTGAAGCAGCGGGTGTGGTGCTGTCGACCGGTGGGGACGTTGTCGGTCCGAGTGGACCGGTCCGTTCGGGCGACGAGGTCATTGTCTACCGGGCGACGGGCGCCTACGCGAGTGTCATCCTCGCCCCGGTAGAGGAGGTGGTCGCAAAGCCCGAAGCGATGACCTTCGAAGAAGCGAGCGGACTCATGCTCGCGGGCGTAACGGCGTTCCACGCGCTTCGCGCGAGCTCGGTGATCGCCGGGGACACCGTCGTCATCCATGGCGCGGCCGGTGGTGTCGGCCTCATGGCCGTGCAGCTCGCGGTCGCCGAGGGTGCGCGCGTGATCGGGACCGCCGGGCCTGCGCAGCACGAGCTCGTGCGTAGCTTCGGGGCCGAACCCGTGAACTACGGTGACGGCCTTCTCGAACGGATTCGAGCGCTCGCACCCGGCGGCGTCGACGTCGCGCTCGACTGTGTTGGTAGCGAGGAGGCGCTCGAGGTCTCGGTCGCCCTCGTTGGGGATAGAAGCCGCATCGTCACGATCGCCGCGTCAGGACGTGCCCCAGAGCTCGGCATCAAGGCCATTGGTGCCGGACCGGGCGCCGATCCGGGGACGGAACTTCGCGCTCGCGCTCGTCTCGAGCTCGTTCGCCGTGTGGAGCAGGGCACCCTGCGCGTCATCGTTGACACGGCCTATCCGCTCGTAGACGTACAAGCGGCGCACCGCCAACTCATGAGCGGCCACGCACACGGAAAGATCGTCCTTCTCCCGTAGATCAGAACTCTTCGAACACCTCGGGGTCTTCATCCATGCGCACTTGCTCGATGGCGCCGAGGGCCGACATCTCATCTTTCGAGAGCTCGAAGCCGAACACGTCCAGATTCTCGCGCTGGTGCTCGATCGATGAGGCCTTCGGGATGGGGAGTGCCCCGAGCTGGAGGTGCCAGCGCAGTACAGCCTGAGCAGGGGTCACCCCATGGTTCCGCGCCGCTTCGGCGACGGCGGGGTAGCGCTCGAGCGGAAGACCCCGGCCGAGAGGACTCCAGCTCTCGGTCACGATGTCATTGCGCGAGTCGACCTCGCGCAAGTGCCCCTGGGACCAGGCCGGGTGCAGCTCGATCTGATTCACGACGGGCACGACGCCCGTCTCGCTCTTCAGACGACCGAGGTGGGCCTCGGTGAAGTTGCTGACGCCGATGGAGCGAACGAGTCCCTCGTCGCGCAGTTCGATCATGGCGCGCCAGGAGTCGACGTACTTGTTGACCCTCGGAAGCGGCCAGTGGATGAGATAGAGATTGACGTAGTCGAGATCGAGTCGCGCGAGGGACGCCCGAAGGCCCGCATGCGTCTCGTCGAAGCCGTGATCGCCCCCGCGGAGCTTCGTCGTGACGAAGACCTCGGACCGATCGACCCCGGAGCGAACGATTCCTCGCCCGACGCCGACCTCGTTGCCGTAGAGCGACGCGGTGTCGATCAGCCGGTAGCCGAGGTCGAGGGCCGTCGAAACGGCGATCGCTGCCTCGTCGTCATTCATCGGGTACGTACCGAATCCGAGGACCGGGATGGAGCGGCCGTCAGCGAGTCGTCGGGTCGGGATGGGCAGCACGCACAACCTCCAAGTGGGCAGATCGTCTCGCGGTGGACCCCAAGACGCCACCTCCAAAACTAATGGTTGCGCGATCTCGTGACGAGGGGAAGCGCTCGGGAGCGTGGAAGGATGGAGCGGGGGTCACCAATGACACATGAAGTGCGCGTTGCCGCAGTACAGCTGGCTTCGGGAGCAGACCCCGAGGCCAATGTTGAGCGCGCTCTCGAGCTCGTGCGGCGCGCGGCGAGTACGGGGGCCGAGTACGTGCAGCTTCCCGAATACTTCAACTACCGCGGCCCGACGTCGCAGTACGCTGCAGTCGCAGAGCCCGTCCCGGGGCCTACGACGAGGCGGCTCGGCGATCTCGCGCGCGAGCTCGCGATCACCCTCCACGTCGGGAGCCTGTTCGAGCGCTCGCCCGAACCCGAGAAGAGTTACAACACGAGTGTCGTGATCGCGCCGAGTGGAGAGACGGTGGCGACCTATCGCAAGGTGCACCTCTTTGACGTCAACATTCCGGGCGGTGTCGAGCACCGTGAGTCGAGTAACGTGAAGGCCGGGGACCGTCTCGTCGTCGCCGACGTCGCGGGATTTCGCCTCGGGATGTCGGTGTGCTTCGACATTCGCTTTCCCGAACTCTACCGTCGGCTCTCGGAAGCGGCTGCGACGGTGCTCGCCGTGCCGTCCTCCTTCGCGGTGGCGACAGGGCGAGTCCACTGGAAGGCGCTGTTGGTCGCGCGCGCCATCGAAAACCACGCCTACGTGATTGCGGCGGCCCAGGCGGGAACGACCGCCGAGGGCGTGTCCTCCTTCGGACACTCCATGATCATCGATCCGTGGGGACGGATCCTCGCCGAGTCGTCTCTCGAATCAGAAGACGTGCTCGTGGCGACGATCGATCTCGATGAGGTCGCTCGCCGCCGTTCTCAGATCGCGGTGTTCGAACTGCGTCGTCCCGACGTCTACAACCGAGAAGTATCGAAGAACGGTTGAGGACGAGAGGAGCCCTGGTCAACACGCCGTCGCGGATGCGTCCGGGCTTTGGATGTTCGGCACTCGAGTCCCAGCATGAACGGAACGTCAACAGCGAGTGCGAGTTAACAATCAGGTGAGCCAGTCGTCGACGGACGCGGTGCCTGACTTGTAATGCTCACGTAAGACGGCCTGAATCTCGCGGACGCGACGTTCAAGTTCGTCTCGGCGATGGCGGAGGGCGGAGTGTTCCTGGTTCACCCGGGCCTTGAGATCCTCCGTGACGATCGGATCCGTGACGTCGCTGGCCGCGAGCTCCCCGTGGAGCTCGAGTAGTCCCTGCGCATGGTCCTTCGTGAGATCGTCGGCCGCCTGCACCGAGACTGCCGCGTCGGGCGACAGCGACCAGCCACCTCCCACCCAGCCCGTTGCAAGCAGCTCGGGAAGTCGGTCGACGAGCATTTGGAGGTCGTGGGGGTCCGTCGCCGACGTCGCCTGCTCGAGAATCTCAAGGTCGAGAGCGAGAACACCGAGGGCGTAGGAGACAAGGACGGAGGTGTGCACGAGGTCGGCACGCCACAGTCTCAGCGCGTCGAGTGGCGTGGACTCTGTGACCGGCTGAGTCCGAGAGAGCACTGCGTCGACCTCGTTCATCGAGTTCGTCACAGTCCCGACACTATGTCCTGAGAAATGAGACCGGCGCGCGAGGGCGTTTGGAGACTCAATTTTTCCTTAGAAAGTTCCGTTAATCGCGGTAATGACTACCCAACTGTCGTCCCCGCGCGTCACGGTTGCGATTCTCGCTTGGAATGCGTGGGACTACACGGCTCGGTGCCTCGCCTCGCTGCGCACGACGCTTCGCCCGGGCGATCAAGTCATCGTGGTGGACAACGGATCCCGCGACCTCACCGGAGCCCTGCTCTCGCGATATCCGTGGGTGCAGGTGTTCACAAATCTGGAAAATCAGGGGTTCGCAAAGGGGTGCAACCAGGCGGCCGCCATCGCGCTCGGCAACGTCATTGTCTTTCTCAACAACGACACCGTCGTCTCGCCGGGATGGCTCGACGAGCTGCTCGATCCCTTCAAGGACCAAGAGGTGGGGGCGGTCGGCCCGCGGTCGAACGATGTCTCGGGACACCAAAAGATCAACGACGTCAACTACGCGTCGTCCCTCGCCTCCATTGACCAGTTCGCTCAGTCCTGGCGCGAGGCTCACCACGGGCAGGTGAGCGAATGTGCGCGGCTCGTGGGGTTCTGTCTCGCGGTGCGGTCCCGTGTCTTTCGCGAGGTCGGCGGGTTCGACGAAGGGTACGGACTGGGCGGCTGTGAAGATGACGACCTGTGCATGAAGTTGCGAACGACGGGCTACCGCCTGGTCGTGGCGCACGGTTGCTTCGTCCATCACGAGGCCCACGCGACGTTCAACGCAAACGGCGTCAATTGGTACGAACGGCAACAACGCAACCAGGAACGGTTCGAACGGCGATGGGGGGCAGCCACGGTAGCGCCGCTCGCCTTGCTGAGCGTGTGTCTCATCGTAAAGGACGAAGAGGAGATGCTCGGTGCATGTCTCGATTCGGTCGCGGGCATCGCCGACGAGGTGGTCGTGTACGACACGGGCTCGTCCGACCGAACCGTCGAGATCGCCCGTTCCAGGGGAGCGCGCGTCGTGGAGGGGTACTGGGACGACTCCTTTTCACGTGCACGCAACGCGGCGCTCGGCCTCACGTGCGGTCAGTGGGTGCTCTCGCTCGACGCCGACGAGCGGCTGCTCGGAAACTTCGAGGCGCTGCGGAGCCAGATCGGCGATCCGCGATCGAACGTGGAAGCGTATCTGGTCGCGATCGAAAACCTGCACGGTGCGGGGAACTCTCGATCGGTCCACACCGCGATACGCCTCTTTCGTCGCACGCACTGCACCTGGCGACACCGACTTCACGAGCAGGTCGTCGCAAAGGATGACTACGCCCGACGCCTAGCTGTTGGCTATCTGAGTGGCACGCGCATCATTCACCACGGCTACGCGGCCGAGGTCTTTGACGGCAGGCACAAGGCGGAGCGCAATCTGGCGCTCGCCGAGGCAGCGCTTGGTGACGGCGATCTCGATCCGTCGTACGCGCTGATGAACTACGGCCGCGCCCTCGAGTCGGTCGGACGAAGCGCCGACGCTGCCGACGCACTGCGACGCGTTGTCGCTACGGGGACCGATCCCACGACGTTGCGCCTCGCGTTGAAGAATCTGATCTACATCCTCGCGCGTCTCGGGCACTTTGATGAGGCCCTTGATCAGGTCGAAGTCCTCCGACGCATATCCGTGAGCCAGATCGGCGCGGACGTCGCGGAGGGAAGTGTGCGTATCGCAATGGGCGACCCGGAGTCGGGCCTCGCGTTGCTCGCGCGGATTCCGCCGCGGGGTCGCGACGACGAGGGCATGGAGTACGCGACCCACATGATGTCGGCGATGCGCGCAGAGGCCATCGCCTCGCTCGGCCGCTTCAGCGAGGCGGCCGACGTCGTGCTCGACACTGTTCGCGCTGAGGGAATACTCGAGGCCGATCTCGGTGAACTCATCGATTGGCTGACCAAGGCCGGCAGGTCGAATCGCGACATTGCCGACGCGCTCAGCGTCGATGACCTGATCCCCGTCCTTGGACGATTGCTCCGTCAACCTGCCCCCGTCGCCGACGAGATCCTCGAGGGGGTCTGGAAGAGATTTCCCGACCGCCTGGAACCGCTGGCGGCGGCGAGCAAGGTCGCGCCACGCCTCGCAATCGCCCGCGCGCTCGTCTGGTCGTCTCGCCTGCGCGCAAGAGGCCTCGCGAGTGCCTGCCCGCTACTCGCGATCGCCAACGACGACGCGCAAGATCCGAGACTCCGCGTGCTCGCTGGGGCGGCCGCCTTCGGGAGTTTCGCCGACCGTCGAGTGATCACCGCCGTGCACGACGCGCGCTCAAAACTCGACGGGCTCGAGCTCGAGGCTTCGACCGCCGAGCTCGGTCGTCTGGCCCCGGGTCTGCTCGAAGCGGAGACGCTTGAGGACAGCGAGGCCCTCGACGAGATCGAGGTCGAGCCGCAAGCGTCGGCGCCCGTCCCATCTCGAGCGGAGCAACACTCGCGATTCTTCGAGGACTCCATGGCGCGGACCATCGCATCGGTCACCTCTCGAGGTGGCGTCAACGTGGTAGGGCCGTTCGACGCCGTCAGTGCCTACGGTCTCGTCGCTCGACGTCTTGCTACGTCGCTCGCGCGCTGCGGGGTCGCCATATCGACAACGTCCTATCACGCCGATGGGCGCACGGGGCCCGTACCCTGGACACACCACGGCAACGGCGATCAGCCCTTTGAGACCACGTTGCTCGTGGTCGCACCCGACGACATCGCAAACTTTGCGATCGACCATGGTGTGAGCGCGTTTGAAGGCCGATACATGATCGGGGTCTGGCTCTGGGACTACGAAGAGCCGAGCGAAATCATGGCGACGGCCGCGAAGATGATTCACGAGATCTGGGTTCCCTCGTCGCTGGCGGCACGGGCGGTCGCAAAAGCGAGCGAGCGGCCAATACTGCGAGTGCCGATTCCGCCCACGTCGGTCGCGAGCTCAAAAACGCCGCGTATCGCCGAACCGGGCGTGGGCGCCGGCGCGACGTTCTATACGAGCGTTGACTACGCGACCGGCTTCGACCGACAGAATCCCCTTGGGGTGGTGGCAGCGTTTCGCCAAGCTTTCTACCCGGGCGAGGGTCCCCGCCTCGTTATTGGCACGTCGAACGCGGAGCGTTTTCCACTCGCGCACGCGCAGCTGGTGGCGGCTTGTTCCGATCGCGACATCAGCGTGCTCAACGACGATGACGTGACCATGCGATGGTTGTTCGAGCGTGCGAGCGACGCCACGTGCTACGTCGCACTGCACCGCAGCGAGGGCACCGGTCTCATCTTGACGCGGGCAATGACCTTGGGGGCGCCCATCATCGTGTCGAGGCACTCCTTTGGTGAGGAGTTTTTCGGCGCACGCGATAGCTTCCAGGTACCCTGCTCGTCGGTGTCGGTTCCCGGGGACGTCGTCTACGGCGCTACGGAGCACGAGTGGGGAGAACCGGACCTCGACGAAGCAGCTCGCGCCATGCGAGTTGTGGTCGAGCAACCCAAGGTGGCGAGCGTACGGGCGCGCCGAGCGAGAGAGCGGGCCCGCCGCCAGTTCTCCTCGCCGCGAGCGGTGAAGGTGATGACCGAGCGGTTACACACCATAGAAGATGGTCGCCTCCGCGTCGTTGACGGCGCGCAGCTCGTCACGTCGAAAAGTTCGTGACCCACTCAACTCTCGCGCCGCGCGTTCCGTAGTTGAAAGCGGAGCACGGATGCTCCAACTTCTTTCGAGAAGACATGTCATTAGGAGGACAATCAAATGTCAGGATTATTGATTAACTACAACGCTGCGGCCGTGGAGTCGTCGAACGACCTCGACTCGACCAACAGCGCCTTGAGCAAGGCGGTCGGCGAGCTCTCGTCGGGTCTGCAGATCCAAACAGCTGCGGACAACCCTTCGGGTTACGTCATCGGTCAGTACCTGCAAGAAGAAGCCAATGGGTACACCCAGGCAATCAACAACACCCAAGACGCTGTCTCGGTGCTGCAGACCGCTCAGGGCGCGCTCGGCCAAGAAGCCTCGGTGCTGCAAACCATGAACACCCTGGCGACCGAAGCGGCCAACGGTGGTACCCAGGACGCCAACACCCTCTCTGCGGCCCAGGCCGAGTTCGTCTCGATGCAGAACGAGCTTGACCAGATCGCCGGCTCCACCAGCTACGGCTCGACGCCGCTGCTGGGTGGCACCTACGCGGGTGAGACGTTCCAGGTTGGTCCCTACAACACCGCGAGCGACCAGATCGTGATCACAATCGCGGGCGCGACGTCGACGCTTCTTGGCGTGAACGCTGCGGCGGTCAGCATCGGCACGGTGTCGGCGGCCGAAGCGGCGATGACGGCGGTGCAGGCGGCCATCTCGTCGGTCGCGGCGCAGGCGTCCCAAGTGGGTGCGACCCAGAACCAGATCACGTCGCTGGCGTCGAACTTGACGATTGCCCAGCAGAACATCCAGTCCGCCAATGCGAACCTCGTTGACGTCAACGTGGCGAACGAGACGACGGTGTTCGCGTCGGACCAGATCCTGGAGCAGTCGGGCGTGTCGGTTCTGGCCCAGGCCCAGCAGCTCCCGAGCCTCGCGGAGAAGCTGATCTAGCAGCGGCGTCTCCGGCGAAAACGCTACGTCGGGTGTGCTTTGATACCTCGTGCATCGAAGCACACCCGGCGCCGCAGGCAGGGCAGTTCCAGGCAGTAGCACTAACCCCAGCGAAAGGTCGGGTACGCCATGAGCACTACGCCGGTCAGCTTCGGGGGTCTCGAGTCCGGTCTCGACACCTCCGAGATCATCAGCGCCGAGATGGCCATCTACGAGCAACCACTCAACTCGCTCAAATCCGAACAGACGACGCTCAACAGTCAGATCTCGGACTACCAAACACTCAACTCCCAACTTCTCTCGCTCCAACAGGCGGCCGACGCGTTGTCTGGTCCTCTCGCCTACGACGAAGCATTCTCGGCATCGTCGTCCAACGCGGGCGTCGCAACCGGCGCGATCACGTCGGGCACGAGCGCGGGGGCGGTCACCCTGGCCGTCGACCAGCTCGCGACGGGCTCGACGCAGATCTCCTCAGGCACCGTTGCCTCGCCCGTCGACGTCATTGCATCGGGAGACCTCTTGATCGCGAGCGGTACGGCGCCGCTCGGGATCGCCTCAATCGCCGGTTCCGGGCTCACCATCGGAGCGCACTCGATCAGCGTTACCCAGGCCTCGTCCGGCGCCTCCGTGTCAGGCTCCTCGCCACTCACGACGTCAACGACGATCACCTCGTCGAATGACCAGCTCAACGTCAACGTGAACGGCGCGGCGCAAAGCGTGACCATCGCCACCGGTACCTACTCCGCGTCGCAGCTCGCCGCGGCGATCACCCAGGCTTCTGGCGGCACGCTCAGCGCGTCGGTCAACACGTCGGGCGTGCTGTCGCTCGACACGACCGAGCAGGGGTCCGCTTCCTCATTGCAGGTGACGGGGGGTTCGGCGCTCTCGTCGGTCGGTCTTTCGAGCGGCGCCACGGTCTATGGCGTCGACGGCGAGGTCGACGTCGACGGGACCACGACCGCGGTGAGCGACATCGCCGCCAGCGGCACGACCGCGGTGACGCTCACGTCGGGAACGGGGGGCTCGATCACGGCCGACATCTCGGGAGGGCTCAGCGTCGGCTCGGTGACCGCCCAAAACGTATCGGTCGGCGACGGCTCACTGTCGTCAGTCGTTTCGGCGATTAACGGGGCGAACGCTGGGATCACCGCGACGGCGCTCGAAGTTGGTTCCAACCAGTACGCCCTTGAAATAACCTCGAAGAACACGGGAGTAGCCGCCGGATCCTCGCTCGATCCCAACGCGTTTTCGACTTCATCCCTCGGCACCTTGACGACGACGACGGCCGCCCAGAACGCGATCGTCTCGGTGGGTGGCGCGGGTGGATTTCAGGTGACATCGGCGTCGAACGCCGTGACCGGTCTCCTGCCGGGTCTGACGGTCAACGTCAGCCAGGTGAGCGCGTCGCCCGTCACGCTCACGATCGCCCCCGACGGCACACAAGTATCCAATCAGGTCTCCTCGCTCGTAAGTGCGGCGAACGCGGTGCTCTCGTCGATCGCGTCCGACACCGCCTACAACCAGTCGAACAACACCGCGGCCGCGTTGAACGGCGCCACGTCGCTCTCTGAACTCTCCCAGCGCGTGCTCTCGATCGTCGGCAGTGCCGTCGGCACCTCGGGTGTCGGTTCGGACGGTACCGCGGGAGAATCGGCGGGTCTTGCGATCACTTCTTCGGGCACGATCACCTTTGACCAGAACGCCTTCGTCAAGGCCTACGACGCCAATCCGGCGGGCGTTCAGGCGATGTTCATCGAAGGCGGAACCTTCAGCGCCGCCAACCCGTCCTACGCGGGAACGCTCAGCGTCGCGGGGGCGACCGACGAGACCACCCCGGGCACGTACGCCGTGACGATCTCCCAGTCAGCGTCCCAGGCCGTGGACACGGGTTCGGCGACCTTCGCCGCGTCGACGTCGACCCTCGGAACCGCCGAGTGCTACACCGTGACCTCTGGTTCTTTTTCGGCGACCTACGCGGCGAGCGCGGGCGAGAGTGTCGCGAACGTCATCAGCGGACTCAACAACGCGCTCGCCGCATCGGGCCTTGACGAGTCGACGTCGCTTGTCGGCTCGCCGGGTTCGTATCAGGTGCGGCTGAACTCGGCGGGCTACGGTTCCGCCGCCAGCTTTTCGGTGAGCGCCTCGGGCGCGGACCAGCTGGGCCTCACGTCGGCGGGCACCACCTTTAGCGGCACCGACGTCGTGGGCACGATCGACGGCACGGCCGCGACCGGCGTCGGCCAAAACCTCTCTCTGGCCGACACGGCGAGCCCCGCCAATGGCCTCACGCTCCAAGTGACGACCTCGGGCATCAGCTCATCGACGTCGCTCGGGACGGTCAACTACGACCCCGGTCTCGCCCAGGGGCTCGCCAACGTCGCCCAACAGTCGAGCTTGACACCGAGCGGCCAAATCGCTGACTCCATCAGCGGATTAAAGAGCACCCTCGAGGGCGTGACCCAGCAGGTCGCCCTGCAGCAGGAGCTCGTGAGCACCCAGCAGCAAACGCTCACGAATGAGTTCACGAATATGGAAGAGACCCTCACGAGGCTGAAGTCCGAGAGCAGCTACCTCTCGTCGTCGGCGTCTTTTTCCTCGTCATCGGGCGGGCTCTCCTCGCTGTCCGGCGCCTCGTCAAGCTCGTCAGGTTCGTCGAGTTCAACGGGAAGCGGCGGCTAACCGTGTCGGTCACCTCGCGCAACCCCGCCTCCGCCTATCAGGAGCGGATGGTCCAGACGGCGAACGGACCTCGGCTCCTCGTCATGCTCTGCGACCGACTCGCGGTCGACGTCGTGCGCGCGGAAGTAGCGCTCGAGGCGCACGATCTGAAGTCGGTCAACGACAGCCTCCAGCACGCCCAGCGCATCGTGCGGGTGCTGCGCACTGCCCTGGAACCCGAAGGTTTCACGGGCGGCCGTGAACTGCTCTCGGTCTACGTCTTCTTGGAGAATCACCTCGTGAAGGCAAACCTGGAAAAGAGCGTCGAGGTCATCCGAGAGTGCGCGAACCTCATCGAACCGATCCGCAACGCGTGGACCAAGGCCGTTCAGAATGAGGGAGAGTGACCGACCGTCACGCCCAGGGCCCCACGTGGGAGGAGTATCTGGCGACGGCTGCGCACTATCTCACGTCCATGCGAGCGACCGTGGCGTCGGGGGCGACCCCGCCGGAGGCGCCGGTGCGCCCGCAGGGTCCGTGTCCGAGCGAGTTGTACGAGGAGGCACGTCTGCTGCGGCTCGGTTTCGACCAGCTGGCTCTCGAGGTGACTGAGCATCTCGCGACGCTCGAAGCACACCTCACGACGACGCCGCGCAGTCCCTTTGTGACGCGCGCGCTCGGGCGTTATCTGGACACGCCCGTGTAGGAAAAAAATCCTCAGACCCCTCAACTTTGCTCGCGACCGTTCCGTAGATGGTTGCGAGCAGGGAATGCTCAGCAGTGGCCAGGACGGCAGACACCTCACCAACAGGAGGAGAAGCAGTGGCCAACGCTGCCGAGTCCATCGGGATCCTGCAGTTCGCGCTCGACGGCGTCGTCGATCAGCAGCAGGTGATCGCCAACAACATCGCCAACCAGGACACGCCGGGATTCCAGGCGAGTGAGGTCTCCTTCGAGTCCTCACTCGCGCAGGCGCTTGGCGGCACCGGCAGCGCGAGCGTGACGACGTCGCCCGAGGGTCTTCCGTCGGGGACCGACGGCAACAACGTGTCGATCGCGAACGAGATGACCGCGATGGAGTCGAACAACCTCGAGAACCAGACGGTCGATAACGCCCTGTCTGGCCAGTTCGCCGTGCTCTCCGACGCGATCAGCGCATAGCGACCGTCATGAGTTTCATGTGGAGCGCCATCGATACCGCCGGCTCCGCGGCGGACGTCGACCAAACCTGGATCGACGCGATCGGCGGCAACGTCGCCAACATGGAAGACGGCGTCACCCCCGGCAAGCCCGTCTACCAGGCCCAGTACGTGGAGGCCGGGGAGCAGGCGAACGGTGAAGGCGTCCAGGTGAACACGATCGACCTCGGACCGAAGCAGGGCGAGATCGAATACGAGCCTGAAAACCCCGTGGCGAACGCCCAAGGCGAGGTGGAGTATCCCGTCGTCGACCTCGGCAGCCAGTTGGTGGACCTCGAGGAGGCCCAAGCCTCCTACCAGGCGAACGCCCAGGTGCTCTCGGACGCGAAGACCGCGTACCAGTCGATCCTCGACATCAAGGCGTAACGATGATCCCGGCGATCCCCGCAATCCCCGCGATCAGCGCCGCGCCGGCTGCGGGCGCACCGCTCGCGGGCGCACCGAGTGCGCCGACCGGTGTCCCCGCCCTGGGCTCGTCTGGATCATTCGAGAACATTCTGGGTCAGGCGATCGACTCGCTCAACTCGGTGGCCAACAACGCGACGAACCTCTCGCTCGGCGCGGCCTCGGGCACCGCGACGGTCGCTGACGCGACCGTCGCCACGACCGAAGCCGATCTCGCGACCCAGCTCGCGAGTTCGGTGACCTCCAAGGCCGTTGACGCGTTCAACACGATCATGAACATGCAGTTCTGATGGCGCTCATGTCGCTCAACAGCCAATCCTTCGCCGGGGCGCGCGATCGCACGCGCTCGGTGCTCGCGAGCTTCACGCTCGGCCAGAAGGTCGTGACCGTCCTCGCGGTTGCGGGCTTTGTGGTCGCGGGCGCGACGTTCATGCACATGGAGTCGCGGCCGAACTACCAGCCGCTCTTTACCAACCTCCAGTCCTCGGACGCGGGCTCGATCACTGCCCAGCTCTCGAGCGCGAACGTCCCCTACGAGCTCACGAACGGCGGCTCGACCGTGCTCGTGCCCGCGAACGATGTCAACCAAGAGCGCGTAGCGCTCGCCGAGCAGGGTCTCCCGGGTTCGGGCACGGTCGGGTTCTCCGCGCTCGAAAAGAGCGGCATCACGACGTCGGAGTTCGTCCAGCAGGTCGAATACCAACAGGCCCTCGAGGGACAGCTCGAACAGACCATCGAGTCGATCTCGGGCGTCGAGTCGGCCCAGGTGAGCCTCGTTGTGCCCCAGCAGAGCGACTTCGCCGTCGGTCCCGCGCAAGCAACGACGGCGTCGATTCTCGTCGACCTCGCGGCAGGCACCAAGTTGAGCGCCAATCAGGTCCAGGCCATTGAGCACCTGGCGGCGTCGGCGACGCCGGGACTCACGACGTCGAACGTCACGGTCGTCGACAACAGCGGCGACGTGCTCTCGGCCAAGTCGAGCGGCGACACGGGATCGTCCAACAGCGCCGAGACCGACGCGTACGATAACCAACTCTCCGGCTCGATCGAAGACCTGCTCGATCGCGTGGTCGGCGTCGGAAACTCCGCGGTGCAGGTTCACGCGCTGCTGAACTTCAACCAGCAGAGCACGACCACGTCCGGTCTCCAGCTGAACGCGCAGGGTCAGGCCGTCACCGCGCCGACCAGCAAGACCACGACGAGCGGCAGCTACAAGGGAACGGGCACCCCGCCGTCGGGCGTGCTCGGAACCGGCGTGGCGACGACGAACGGATCAGGCACGTACACCTCATCCAACAACCAGGTCACGAACGCCGTTGGTCAGGTGACCCAAACCGTGAAGGAGGCCCCTGGCCAGGTGGTCAAGACCTCGGTCGCGGTCTTGCTCAACTCCAGCCTGAAGCCCAAGATCAGTACGAAGAAGGTCCAAGCCCTCGTTGCGGCGGCAGCGGGACTCAGCGTCGCCAACGGCGACCAGCTGGTCGTGACGGCGATGCCCTTTGCAAAGACCGTCACCTCCCAGACCGGCGCGCTCGCGGCGCTCGACAGCGCGGACCGTTTGCACCTCATCGAGCACGCGGGTGAAGTGGCGGCACTCGGGGCGCTCATCATCGCGATGCTGGTGCTGGCGCTGCGCGCGTCGCGCCGACCCGTCTATGACGAGGTGCACGTGAACGAACTCTCGCCGGTCGCCGCAATAAACTTCGCGCGCCACGACGAGCCGATTCCCCTGCGCGAGCACTCGGCGTCGTCGCCCCGTACTGACGCCCTCCCACCCGCGGCCGTGCTCTCTCAGGTCAACGAATTCATCGAAGAACGACCCGCCGAAGTGGCGAGGCTCCTGCGCGCCTGGGTCGAAGAGGGCAGGGAGTCATCGTGAGCAACGTGACCAATCCGTCAGATCCGAGCGTCGCCGTGCCCGTGAAGGTGGAAGGACCGGGGGACTCGGTCGAAGTGAGGAACGTGGCGCGCCTTACGAATCGTCAGAAAGTGGCGGTGCTGCTCGCCCACCTCGGCGCCCAGCGCGTGGCACCGGTGCTGAAGGAGATGAGCGACGACGAGACCATCGCCCTCAGCAAGGAGATCGTCGCACTTCCCACTGTGAGCAGCGAAACGGTCGTCGACGTCATCGCCGAATTCATGGAGCGCTTCAGTCAGCCGGACTTCACCGGACACGGCGGCCTGGCGCTCGCGCGAGAGTTTCTCGAGGATCGTCTCGGTCAAGCGCGGGCCCAGGAGATCATCGACCAGATCGAGGGTCAGCAAGCGACCGGTCCACTGTCGGGTCTTTTGCGAATTGACCCCCAGCAGGCCCTCGCCGTACTCGGCGCCCAGCAGCCCCAAGTTGTCGCCGTGCTGCTCGCCTATCTCTCGCCCGAAGACGCGGCGGTTCTTCTCAGCGCGCTCGAGCCGTCGTTTCGCGCGAAGGTCGCCAAGAAGATCGCCCAGCTGAACCGCGTCGATCCGGTGGCGGTGCGCCACGCGACGGCGCTGCTCGTCGGACGGCTTCGCAACGCCGACTCCGGCGGCTCGACGACGGTTGCGGGCGGATCGTCGGTGATGGCCGAGATCTTGAACCACTCGGACCGCTCAATCGAGCAGCAAGTGCTGGCCGAGATCGAGAGGGACGATCAGGCGCTCGCCGAGCAGATCCGTGCCAAGCTCTTTACGTTCGACGACGTGCTGAAGCTCGACGACAAGTCCCTCCAACACATCTTCCGCCGAGCCGACGCGCCGACCCTCGCCCTCGCCATGCGCGAGCCGTCACTCACACCCGAGGCCCTCGCGAGAATTCGAGCCAACGTCTCTGAGCGCGTGAATACCATGATCGAAGAGGAGCGAGAGGTCATGGGCGTGGTGCGGGCCTTGCAGATCAACGGCGCTCAGGCGTCCATTGTTCGAATCGCTCGACGACTAGACGCCGAAGGCGTCATCGTCATTGCCCGAGAGAACGAGATCGTCGCGTGAGCTTTCCCGGACCTGAAGGAGCGTCGAGTCCGCGCACGCTGCGCCGCCTACCGGCGAGTGTTGTGCCGATCACCTACGCGAACCGCGACGTGACCATTGAGTCGCTCGAATCGTTTCGGGCGCGCGCCGTGCGAGACGGCTACGAAGACGGCTACGCCGACGGCCAAGCGCGCGCCGCGCTCGAAGCGGATCGACGGGGAGAAGAGCAGTCGGCTCGCGTGAACGCGGCACTCGCGAGTCTGACGGATGCGGTCGAAAAGGCCCAGCGGCTCGACGGTGAGCGTCGTCGGGAGATCCAGTCGTCTGCAGCCGAGCTCGCCTTCACTCTCCTCGAAGAGTTATTCGGTCGCGAACTCGCGCTCTCAACCAACCCCGGACGTGACGCGATCACCCGGGCGCTCGCGCTCGACCACGGCACCGAACCAGCGACCGTTCGCCTGAACCCCCGCGACATCGAGGTACTCGGCGAGTTCAGTGACCTCGAACACGGACGTACCCTCACCGTGCTCGCCGATCCATCGGTGGAGACCGGTGGGGCACTCGTCGAAATCGGTCGCTCGACGCTTGACGGTCGGCTGCGCACCGCGATCGAGCGCGTACGCGGCGTGCTCGTCGACGCGGTTACGGCGGTGGCGTCATGACCGGTCTGCTCGACTCCGTCGCCGAGACGGCACGCGTGGCCGCTCGTCCCGAACGCTACGGCCAGGTGACCCAGATGATCGGCATGTCGATCGAGGTCACGGGACTCAGCGCCGCCATCGGCGACGGCCTCGTGCTGTCGCTCGGTCGCGAGCCCGTCTACGCCGAGGTCGTCGCACTGCGCGACGAGAGAATAATCTGCCTCGCGCTCGGTGAGACGGCGGGCCTGCGCGTCGGCACGAAGGTCACGTCACTCAACGGACCGCTGACGCTGCGGGTCGGCACGGACCTCCTCGGACGGGTTCTCGACGGGATCGGACGACCGATTGACGACGGGGCCGAGCTATCCGGCGCTGAGGTGTCGGTGCTCGGCGCGCCTCCCCACCCCCTTCGCCGAGCGCTCGTCGCCGAACAGCTCCCCCTGGGCGTCAGGGTTCTCGACGGACTCATTCCCTGCGGCAAGGGGCAGCGTCTCGGGATCTTTTCCGGATCGGGGGTGGGAAAGTCATCGCTGATGTCGATGATCACGCGAGGCACCGCCGCCGACGTGTCGGTCGTCGCCCTGATCGGCGAACGCGGCCGGGAGGTCGCCGAATTCATTCAGCGAGATCTCGGACCGGACGGCCTTCGTCGCTCGGTCGTGGTGGTCGCGACCTCGGACGCGCCCGCGGTCATGCGCATTCGCGCGGCGTTCACCGCGACGCGCATCGCCGAGTGGTTCCGCGATCAGGGCCGCGACGTGGTACTGATGATGGACTCGGTCACCCGTTTCGCCATGGCTCAGCGCGAGGTCGGACTCGCCGCCGGCGAACCGCCTGCGACGCGGGGCTATCCGCCGAGCGTGTTCGCCATCTTGCCCAAGCTGCTCGAGCGGGTCGGCATCGGCGAACACGGCTCGATCACGGGGCTCTACACGGTGCTCGTCGAAGGCGACGATATGAATGAGCCGATTGCCGACACGGCCCGTTCGATCCTGGACGGCCACGTGCAGCTGTCGCGGGCTCTCGCCGAGTCCAACCACTACCCGGCCGTCGACGTGCTCGGATCGATTTCGAGGGTGGCTTCCTCGGTCGCCTCGAGCGAGCAGATCGACGCGACGCGCGTCGTGCGCTCCCTGCTCTCGGCGTGGCGCGACGCGAAAGATCTCATCGACATCGACGCGTACGTGGCGGGGGCGAACCCCCTCGTCGATCGGGCCATCGCGCTCATGCCGCGCATCGAGGCGTTCTGCCAGCAGCCCGTCAGCGAACAAAGCGAGCTCGACGCGACGCGCGAGGCGCTGTTCTCACTCGTGTCGAAGGAGGCGACGTGAAGAGCTACCGCTTTCGACTCGCCCACGTCGAACGAATTCGCGCACTGGAAGAGCGCGTCGCTCGCGAGCGCTTCCTCACCTCGCTTCGCGCGTTGCGCCAGGCCGAGTCGGCGTACCACCGCGCGAGGGAGGCGCTGCGCGCGAGCGAGGCGCCGAGCGGGGTGCTCTCGTCGGGCGAGCTGGCGTGGCTGGGCGACCAGGCAGAACGCCGGGCGCACGCTGAGCGTCAATGCTTCGCCGCCCTTGCCCGTGCGGCGCAGGCGAACGACCTCGACCGTGAAAGCTGGCGTGAAGCGGCCAAGCGCGCACGCGCGCTCGAGCGGCTCGACGAGCGGGCGCGTGTCGAGTGGCTCGACGACTATCGCCGCGAGGAAGCGATGGAGCTCGATGACGTGGTGAACGCCCGCTACGTGCCCGCCGGAGTGAAGCCGTGAGCGTCAGCGCCGTCAGCCTCGAGCAGATCCAAGAGACGCTGGGCGATCTCACGACAACTCCCTCGAGCACTTCGAGCGAGGCGAGCGGCTCGTCGAGTGCGCAGGAGGAGTCGTTCATGCTCGCCCTCGCCCAGGCGACGAACGACGTCTCGACGATGGACAGCCTCTCGGGACTGAACGGTGAAGCATTGTTTGACGAGGAGACCGGTAGCGGCGACCTGGCGACGAACGGCGCGACATCGGGGAACTCGTTTATGAGTGAGCTCGCCGCACTCGTTGGGACTCAACCTGCCGCGCCCGCGATGACTCCGAGTGGTGGACCAACGGACTCCTCCTCGGGCGCCGGGAGTGCCCCGTCGGGCGCTGACGTCGTGAATGAAGCCGAGCAGTTCGAAGGAACTCCCTACGTGTGGGGAGGCACGACACCCGCGGGCTTTGACTGCTCAGGATTTACGCAGTATGTCTATGGCCAGCTCGGCGTGCAGCTCCCTCGCACCAGCGAAGAACAGGCGACCGTCGGCACGCCCGTCGCGAGTCTCGCGGACGCCGAGCCGGGTGACCTTGTCTTTTTCGCTGGCTCTGACGGCACGCCGAGCGCGCCAGGCCACGTCGGGATCTATGTCGGCAACGGTGACATGATCGACGCGCCCTACACCGGCACGTCCGTCCAGGTTCAGTCCGTCGCTGACGCCGGTCCCGTCGTCGCGATCCGTCAGGTCCCCCCCGCGCCTTCGACGGCCGTGCTGGGCAACGTCACGGTGCCGGCGCAATACGTGAGCGCCGTCGAAAGTGCGGCTAGTGCGAACGGCATTCCCGCGTCGCTGCTCGCGGGCCTCCTTCAACAAGAGAGCGGCTTCAACCCCAACGCCGCCAGCTCCGCCGGGGCCGAAGGCATCGCGCAGTTCATGCCCGAGACGGCGGCCGGAATGGGTGTCAACCCTTACGATCCCACGTCGGCGATCAACGGTGCCGCGCAGCTGCTTGGCTCGTACACCCGCGAGTTCGGCTCGTACGCGGACGCTCTCGCGGCGTACAACGCGGGGTCCGCTGCCGTCGAACGCTACGGCGGCGTTCCTCCCTACGCCGAGACCCAGGCCTACGTGCCAGCCGTATTGTCACTGGCCGGTTTGAGCGGCGACGAGGGGACGATCTCGTGACGACGCCCAGCGGCATCAACCTTGTCGCAGCACCCCCAACTACTTCGGCGACCACGTCCACGCCCGGGGGACACGCGGCGCAACCCGCGTCGATCGACCATGGAGCGACATTCGACAAGGTGCTCAATGAGGAGACCGCGAAGTCGGTTCGCGACACCGGCGAAGAACGAGCGTCTTCGACCAAGTCAACGAAGCGCGCGCGAGCAAGGAGCGAGGCGAAACCTGCTCTCGTAGCGACGCCCCGCTTAGATCGCTCAGCAAGCGCGGGGACCGCACTGGTGCCCGGAACCCCCCGTGCGACGCCTGACGATGTCTACTCGAGTCACTCCGGCGCGACGGGATTCTCGAATGCGACCGACGGGACCCACGAGGTGCCCGAAACTTCATCGGACGATCTCGTCGCACTCTGGCGCAACGCCCCGGGTCAGATCAGCGACACGTCGATTGGCAACGGCGAGCCGCCCATTGACGGCCCGAAGATTGATCCGCCCAATTCAGCCAGTATTGACGCGTCGCGGATCATGTCATCCGTCGCGCCGACGGAAACAGAGCGGGGTTCGCTGACCTCTACCGCCTTGGAATCAGTGACGACTCATGACCACGGGTACACGACGAGCATTGAAGACAACGTGACGTCAGTAGCGACCACTGTCGAGTCGCCACGTACGCTTTCGTCGCTGACCGGTGTCCCGACGGGTGGCCCGACGAACGTTCTGACGGGTGTCCCGTCGAGTGTTCCGACTAGTGCGTCGACGGCCCCGGCAAAAACAGGGACCGGGGCACTCACACGCGCCACGGTGAAGGCGCCCTCAACTTCGGCCCCTTTGTTAACGAGGGCCACGACGGAGCGGGCGAACAACGGCGGGGCTCGCACGAACGACGCAGGTTCGACCTCTATCGACTCGACGACAGCATCCGAGCGGCACCCGTGGAATCCGAGCGTCGCGGTCGCCACCAGAGACAACGAGCCGGCTCCGTTCTTGCCTCTCTCCACGTCAGTGCGGGCAGTCGGCCCCGCGACGTCGAACACCGCCGGGCCGTCCAGTGAGTCGGCGCCATCGACGTCGCTCGACGTCGCCGAACTCGCGGGCACGATCTCGAGGGCCGCGTTCGGCACAGACGGGAGTTACACGCTGAACGTCACGATGCACCCCAGTGAGCTCGGTCACGTGCAAGCGGTCGTGTCGCTCAGCGGCGACAACCTTCATGTCGCCATCGCGGCCCAGACCCCGACAGGGCACGCGGCGCTGGCGAGTGCCGTCGACAGTTTGAAGAGCGAACTCTCGCGCGGCGGCCTCAACGTCGACGTCTCGCTGCGCGACCCCGAGTCTCGTTCGCAGCGCGGCAACGAGGAGCCCTCGCGCTCTGGGTCACCTGACAGTGACCCAGAGACCGGACCAAGCGGCACGCCTGCCGAGGCGAGCGCGCTCGCTACGAGCCAGATCCACCTCATCCTCTAAGAGAAAGAAAGCCCATGACCATGCCCGTCGACCGTTCCAGCGTGCCAGTGGGGGACATCGCGCCACCCGCCGACACCTCGGGAATGGCGAGTCTGCTCGCGCCCAACACCTTCCTCAGTCTCTTGGTGGACGAACTCAAGTATCAGAACCCGCTCGACCCGACGAGCTCGGCCGACTTCATGAATCAGATCGCCGAGCTCTCCCAAGTCGAGCAACTCGAGACCGTCTCGTCCTCGTCGCAGATGAGCCAAGCGGAAGGACTCTTGGGCGCGAGCGTCACCGGCAACGACGCGAGCGGCAGTCTCGTCACGGGTGTCGTCACCGGAGTGACCAACACCTCGAACGGACCCGAGGTCGATTTCGGTAACGGTGACACCATGTCCCTGACGTCGATCACTCAGATCGGCGTTGCGCCGTCCACCTCGCCCAACTCCGCGCCCTCCGCCAGCTGATGCATCACCCGATCCAACCAGAAGACCAGCAGTAGATCCCAACCACCAACCAGTAGGAGAAACCCATGTCCATTCGCTCACTCGAAGCAGCCGCGTCGGGAATCGACACGATGCAAACCGACCTTGACACGATCGGCAACGACATCGCCAACTCAGAAACCGACGGCTTCGTCTCCCAGAAGGCGGAGTTTGCCGACGTGCTCACCGAACAGCTCACACCCGCCGGGGGACCGGTGGCCGGCTCCCTTGCGAGCACCAACCCCTCGTCGGTCGGGGCCGGCGACGAAGTAGCGACGATCGCGACCGACTTCACGCCCGGTGAAGTCACCCAAACCGGCGTCAACAGCAACGTCGCCGTGCAGGGCAACGGCTTTCTCGTCGTGACCCAGGCCGGTCAGACCTATTACACCCTCGACGGCGACCTCCAAGTTGACGCGAACGGCAACCTCGCTACCAACAGCGGTGGCCTTGTCGAGGGTTGGGGCCCCAACGAGCCGACGAGCGGACCGCTGCAGCCGCTCAGCGTCGTCGTCGGCTCGACCGGCCAGCCCGTCCAGACGAAGAACGTCGTATTGGGCGGAAATCTCCCGTCAGACCCAACCGGCCCGATCAGCGTGACGACGACGATCTACGACTCGCTCGGCGACGAAGTGCCGGTCACCTTGACCTTGACCCCGACACTCAACGCCAACGGCACGGCGACGAGCTGGTCAATGCAGGGGACAGTTACCGGAGCGGCCCAGAATCTTTGGGCTACTGCCCCAACGCTCGTCTTTGGAAGTAACGGCCAGCTCCAGACCGTCAACGGAGCCGCGGTCGGTGCCGGTCAGACCAGCGTCGCGATCACCAACGAGCCGAGCAACTACACCTGGTCGGGTGCGACGATGCCGAGCATCGACTTCCCTCCGGTTGGCTCGCAAGGCTCGGTCACGCAGTTCGCGGGTGACCAGACGATCGCCGTGACCTCCCAAGACGGTAACAACGCGGGAACGCTCGAGTCGTACTCCATTGGCGCCAACGGGGTGATCACCGGGAACTACTCGAATGGCAATTCGACCGCCCTTGGCACCGTCGCACTGGCCACCTTCGCCAACAACGGCGGACTCGACAACGTGGGTCAGACCTACTTCACGACGTCGGTCGCGTCAGGAAAAGCCCAGCTCGGCCAGCCCGGATCAAACGGTTATGGGACACTGCAGGGCGGTGCGGTCGTCAGCTCCAACGTCGACCTCGCCACCGAGCTGACGGATCTGATCGAAACTCAGACCGCCTACCAGGCGAACACGAAGGTGGTCGACACCACCTCGTCGGTCCTGCAATCCCTGGTGCAGATGTCCTAACCCCGTCGTGTCGCTCGACGCAGTCGGGGTCAAAGTCAGCGCGACCTCTCAATTGCGTTGCGTTTTGGGACGTTATTTGTAAAACCAGAACTCCTCTTTGGAACGGGGCTCGCGTGATCGAGGTGAAGAAACTAGATGGATCGACGATGCACCTCAACGAAGATCTCGTGGAGCGAGTCGAACCGGGTGTCGAAGGTCAGTCGGCCGTCTACTTGCGCGACGGCGCCCACTTCATCGTGGCGAATCCTCCCGAGTCGGTCGTCGACATGATCCGTGCCGAAAAGACCGAGCTGCTTCGCCGAGCGTTTCTCGGTGAGGGGCCCGAGACCACACCGCTGGGTCCCGCGACGCGCGCGAATCTAACGAAGCTCACGCAGGTGCGAGGGTCATGACGCCCTTTGGGATCGTGTTCGCGATCGCGGCGGTCATCGTCTCGATGATGCTCAATCACGGCAACGTGATTGCGCTCTTTCGAATGTCCTCGATCATGCTCGTCGTTGGAGGCAGTTTCGGGGCGACAATCGCGGGTTGTGATCGCGATCAGCTTCGCGCGATCCCGAGGGCGCTGCGCATCGTGCTGAAGGCCCCGAAGGGGCCGAGCGTCAAAGAGACCGTCGGCTCGATGCTCGCGATCGCGAAAGAGGTGCGTTTGAATCCCCTGATCCTGGAGCAGTTCGAGACGGACGACGCGTTCTTTAAGAAGGGTATTCAGCTCATCACCTCGACATCGGACCCTGAGCGCGTGAGCGACCTCATGAACGCCGAGATCATTGGGCTGCGCATGCGCCACCGAACGGCGATCAAGTTCTTCGCCGACCTTGGCGGATTCTCGCCGACCTTTGGCATCCTCGGGACCGTGATCGGCCTCATCAGTGTGCTCGGTCAGCTCAGCTCTCCGGGCAAGCTGGGCCCCGCGATCGCTGAAGCGTTCACCGCGACGCTGTGGGGCGTGATGCTCGCCAACGCCGTGTGGCTGCCCATTTCGAACAAGCTCGCCCGCCTGACCGATGAGGAGGTCAACTACCGCGAAATGGTGGTCGAGGGACTCCTCACGATGCAGCTCAATGTCTCGACCACGGAACTGAAGGATCGGCTCGACACGTTCCTCCCGCCGTCGCAGCGGGACTTCGGCGCGACTGCGCACACGGTGCCGGGAGAGGCGACGGATGCGGCAGCGTGAGCACTGTGACTCCACCCAAGGGACCGGGACGCAATTCGCGTTCGCGGCGAGTGAGCGATCTCACGCCGAAGGGCGCGAGCGAGGATCGCTGGCTACTCACGTACTCCGACATGATCACCCTCTTGCTCGTGCTCTTTATCGTGCTCTTTGCGATATCGAAGGTCGATCAGGCGAAGTTTCGCGAGTTCAAGCAGTCCGTGACGAGGGCTGTGCTGTCACGGACTCCGCACGGCACGGTCGCGAAATCCACGGTGAAGAAACAGACCTCTCTCGCGCCCGCGCCGTCCAAGCTCGCCACGATCGAACGCGAGCTCGCGGCGGCACTGAAGCGCCAGGGACTGTTCGGCGACGTCACGCTTCGAGTCACCCCGTCGGGACTCGTCGAGGGTCTCGTCGCAGACTCCACATTCTTCGTGACGAACTCGGCAACCCTTTCGCCGGTTGGGATCAAGATCGTGGACGCGTCGGCTCAGGTGTTGAAGAACTTCCCGAACGCGATCGATGTCGCGGGTTACACCGACAACCGTCCGATCACGTCGGGCCCCTTCGCGAACAATTGGGCACTGTCGGCCGCGCGAGCGACGACGGTCGTGGTGCGCATGACCCAGGTCGACAAGGTGAAACCCGGCCAGGTCGTGATTCTCGGCTACGGCCAGTATCACCCGGTCGTGGCCAACACCTCGCAGGCGAATCAAGCCGAGAACCGGCGCGTCAACATCGTCGTCAGTCCGTCGGAGTCGTTCACCCAGTGAGAACCGGTCAGGAAAGGCGATGATGGTCCCATCGACGAAGGTCGTCCAGAAGCACGATTTCGGCCGGACCGACCCGCTCGAGCGAGTGGACCTCCAGGCCCTGCACGGCCTGCTCGAGACCTTCACACGGCTCGCGACGCAGAAGTTCACCTCGGTGCTGCGCCAGCCGTGCTCGTTCGAGATCATCAAGGTCGAGCAGATCACTTGGCGTGACTTGGTGGTCGACGTTGCGAACGACGCGTACTTCTTCACCTTCACCATGGCACCCCTCTCCGGGCGGTCAGTCTTCGTGCTGCCGATCGACGAAGCGCTCGCGCTCGTCGACGTGCGCCTCGCGGGGCGCGGCGAGGACGACTTCACCGGCCGAGTGCCGAGCGAGATCGACCAGGCGTTTCTCGAGCCGATCATGGACGATCTCCTTGGTGAACTCGCCAAATCCGTCAGCCGCGTTCACGTGACGACCCCCAAGCTCGAGGCCCAAGACGGCAATGTCCAGTTCGTGCCGGTGGGATCGGCGTCCGAGATGTTCCTCGTCGCGAGCTTGAGCGTGTCCATCGCGAAGCGGGCGACCCGCGACGCGATCCTCTGTCTTCCCTTCTCGCTGGTGCACGCGTTGATCGACAGCCTCCAGGCAAAGTCAACGAGTGCGGGCGAGAGTCGCGAGAGCGCGATCGCCCACGACACCCGCGTGCGCTTGCGTGAAGTGCCCCTCGAGGTCGTCTTTCAGTTTCCGAGCTTCGTGACGACCCCGGCGGAGCTCTTGACGTTGCGCGTCGGCGACAACCTCGGGCTCGGACACCCGAAGGGCCGTCCCCTCGAGGTCCGAGCCGCAGGGCTGCTCGTGGCGCTCGCGGACATCTGCAGCTCGGGCGTGCACAAGGCGTTCGAAATCAAAGAGGAGGTCACGAAGTGACAGTGCCGGAGTTTGAAGGATCACCGTATAACGAGTCGCGTCACGATGACCTCGATGACGCGCGCCTGAGGGTGCGCGAGGCGCAGTTTCGCAACGTGAGCGTGGAGGTGTCGGCGTGGGTCGGAAAGACCCGTCTCTCCTTTGGGGAGCTGAGCGAGCTTCGTCCGGGTCACGTGGTCGAGCTCGATCAGGCCGTCGGCGCGCCGATTGACATCGTCCTCAATCGCGAGGTAATCCTCGCGCGAGGCGAAGTCGTCGAGGTCGGTGACGAGTACGGCGTGCGCATCACCGAGATCGTCTCGGACAACGCGGGTTAGTCAATGGGCGTGACGCTGCTTTCTCTCGTTCGCATGGTGGTCGTGCTTGGCGCGATCATCGGCCTGCTCGTCGTCATGGGACGCGTGGCACAGCGTCGCCCGGGTGGGATCGGGCGAACGGCGACGAAGAAGAGCGGCGGCTCCGTTGAAGTCCTGTCGCGTAAGTCGCTCGGCCAACACGTGTCGCTCATCGTCGTGCGAGCGGGCGCGCGTACGCTGCTCGTCGGGCAGAGCTCTCAGCAGATGACGCTGCTCACCGAGCTCGACACGGCCGAGTGGGAGGCGGGCGCTTCGCCCGCGGTCGGGATCAAGAAGGAGAGCCTCGTTGCGCCACGGCTGGCGCTGGGGGACGAAGCGAACGCTTCTCGGGCATGGGATGCCATTGTCTACCGCCTACGGGAGATGACGGTTCGGCGATAGTCGGACACTCTCATGGAGCGTGCGCATGCTGCAGTACCTATTGCCCGCAAGGACACGTCCGTGACGCACGTCCTCGCCGTCGGGTCCAACCTGAACGTCAATATCGGCGGACTGAAGGATCCTTCGACGTCGGTCCTCATCATCATCGCCTTGACGGTGCTCTCGGTGGCCCCGGCCGTCTTGATGCTCGTGACCGCCTTTCCACGCGTCTTCATCGTCCTCTCGCTCACGAGAAACGCGCTCGGCACCCAGACGGTGCCGCCCAATCAGGTCCTCGCGGGACTGGCGCTCATCTTGACGCTCTTCATCATGGCGCCCGTGATCTCAACGGTGTATCACGTCGCGGTCGAACCCTACGAGCACGGCACGCTGACGGCCACCGAAGCGATTCAAACCGGAGAGGTCCCCCTCAAGAAGTGGATGCTCGAACAGACTCGCGACGAGGACATCCGGCTCTTCACGTCCTTCGCCCACCAGAGCGCGAAGCATGCCGAAACCCTGCCGATGACCACGGTCATCCCCGCCTTCGTACTCTCGGAGTTCGAAACCGCGTTCCTCATCGGTTTCATGATCTTCATCCCGTTCATGATCATCGACCTCGTGGTCTCGTCGATCATGATGTCGATGGGCATGTACATGCTCCCCCCGACACTCATCTCGCTGCCCTTTAAGATCCTGCTCTTCGTCCTCGTGAACGGCTGGGGACTCATGACCCAGTCACTCCTGACCTCGTTCCACCACTGATGAACGACACGACGGTTCTCAACCTCGCCTCTCAGGCGCTCGTGCTCATCGCCGAACTGGCGGGCCCGGTCCTCGTCGTGAGCCTCGTCATCGGCCTCGTCGTGGCGCTCTTTCAGGCCGTCACGTCCATCCAGGAGTTCACCCTCACCTTCCTGCCCAAGGTCGTCGCGATCGGGCTCGTCTTGTTGCTGCTCGGACACTGGATGCTCGGCGACCTCGTCGCCTTCACCGAGCGCCTCTACCACTCGATCCCGAAGGTCATTTCTGGCACCTCATGAGCATCACGCTGTCCGCATCATTCGTGATTGCCCTCGCGCTCGCCTTCGCCCGGTCGCTCGCCTGGGTGTCGATCTGTCCGCCGTTTTCCAACGCCGCGATCCCGAAGATGACCAAGATCGCCTTCGCTGGCGCGGTCTCGCTGTTCGCCGCGAGCACGCTCCAGCACGACGTCTTGCCGGCGAGCGACGCCCAAGTCATCACTGAGCTCGTCGTTCAAGTGGGCGTCGGGGTCGTGCTCGGCTACGTGGTCTCGCTCTTCGTAAACGCCGTCGTCGGTGCCGGCAGCCTCGTCGATCTCTTCTCGGGGCTCAATCTGCCCGCCTCCATTGACCCGCTGTCGCTCCAGCAGTCGAAGCTCTTCGGACAGTTCTACAACATGATCCTGATGGCACTGCTCTTTACGACGGGTGGGGTCATCGTGATCGTCGAAGGCTTCGTGAAGTCCTTTAGCGCGGTCGGCACGAGCTTTCCGCCCGTGACGCTCGGCGACCTCGCCGCGACCATCACCGGCGACGTGGTGGATTTCTTCGCCGCGGCGCTCGAGATGGCGGCTCCCATCATCGTCGTGCTCTTCGCCACGCAGATCGTGCTGGCACTTCTCGCCAAGGCCGCCCCCCAGATCAACGTCTTCGTCTTCGGGATGCCGCTGCAGATACTCGTCGGCCTCACCGCCGTTGGGGTCGCGATCGCGGCGCTGCCGAACGACGTGACGAATCTGATCGCGCGAGCGATGACCCAGCTCTTTGGCGGTGCGTAGTGGCCGATAACGCGCAGCGCACCGAAAAGGCGACGCCGCAGCACCGAAAGAAGATGCGTGAAAAGGGCATGGTCGCACGCTCGACAGAACTGGGCGGCTGGGGGAGCCTCCTGCTCGTCACCTCGATACTTCCTTGGCTCGGCGAACTCGCCACCGCTCGCGTCACCGCCTTCACCCAGACGACGGTCGAGCTAATGGGACATCCGAGCGTGTCGGGAGCAACGGCGCTGTTCGGGTCCGGACTCGAAACCGCTGCCCTCACCGCAATGCCGACGGTGGTCATCGGCGGCGCGCTCGCCGTGGCGCTCGCGGTCGCCCAGGTCGGAATCCGCTTCACACCAAAAGCGCTCCGTCTCGAGGTCGGGAGAATCTCACCGCGGGCGGGTCTGAAGCGCGTCTTTTCGCCCCAGGGGGTCTGGACGCTCGGCAAGACCGTCATCAAGATGGGCCTTCTCGCGCTCGTTGGCTACCTCGTGCTCCACCGATTGATCGGTGGCGTGCTCGGAGCCCAGACGCTCGTCCTGCAGTCGACCATCGCCGTCGCGGCCGCGAACGTGGAGGAGTTGCTTCGAATCATGGGCGGATTGGCGCTGCTGCTCGCGGCCGGCGACTACTTCTTTCAGCGCCGCACGCACAACGCGAAGCTGCGCATGACCAAGCAGGAGGTGAGAGACGAACGCCGCCAGAGCGACGGATCGCCCCAGATGCGCCGCGCCCTTCGCTCGCGAGCTCGACGGATCTCACGGCGTCACCTCATGGCGGCCGTCGCGAACGCGGACGTCGTCGTGACCAACCCGACGCACTTCGCTGTCGCCATCGCCTACGACCGCACGAAGGACCGCGCGCCACGCGTGGTCGCCAAGGGCGCCGACATGCTCGCGCGATCGATTCGCGAGCACGCCCGCGCAAACGGCGTCGTCGTGGTGGAAAACCCCCTGCTCGCGAGAACCCTGTACGGTGCGTGCGAGATCGACGACATCACCCCGCCGCATCTGTACACGGCGGTCGCCCGACTGCTCGCGTTCGTCTACTCGCTCTCCTCGACGGCCCGGGTCTTCAATGACGTTCACGTCATGGCGAGCTAGACCTCAATTCCTTGCCCCGATGGTCCGTTACTCCAGCAGGCCAGGAAGGCGACGCCGTGTCCAGGGACGGACGAGGAGAAAGTCGTTCGTGAGCACTGTCCATCCCCACCCCGTCTGCCGTGTCTAGTCTTCCGCTCGTCCGCACGAAGTTCGGACGCTGGACGACCGCGAGCCACGCCGCAGTTCCGCTCGCCGTCGTCGCCATCGTGGTCGTTCTCATCATCCCCCTGCCGACGTTTCTGATCGACTTTCTCATCACGGCGAACATCTCGGCGTCGGTGCTCGTGCTGTTGACGGCCATGCAGGTCAAGCGCGCGCTCGACTTCTCGGTCTTTCCCACGCTCGTCCTGCTCATGACCATGTACCGCCTCGCTCTCAACGTGGCGGTGACCCGTCAGGTCTTGCTGCACGGCTACGCCGGCGTCGTCGTCGAGAGTTTCGGGCACTTCGTGATCGGCGGCAATATCGTCGTTGGTCTCGTCGTCTTCTTGATTCTCATCATCATCCAGTTCGTCGTGATCACGTCGGGTTCGGGTCGCGTCGCGGAGGTCGCGGCGCGCTTCACGCTGGACGGCATGCCTGGCAAGCAGATGGCCATTGACGCGGACCGCTCCTCGGGTGCGATCGACGAGCACGAGGCTCGCCGGCGCCGCCGTGAGATCGCGGATGAGGCTGACTTCTACGGCGCGATGGACGGCGCGTCGAAGTTCGTGCGCGGCGACTCGATCGCGGCGACCGTGATCACGCTCGTGAACCTCGTCGGGGGTCTCGCGATTGGCATCTTCGAGCGCCACCTGGCGGCGAACCAGGCGGTCGATACCTACAGTCTGCTCTCGGTCGGAGACGGTCTCGTGTCCCAGATACCGGCCCTGCTGCTCTCGCTGTCGACCGGCATCATCGTGACGCGCTCGGCGACCGATCACGACCTCGGACACGACGTTGTCTCCCAACTTTCCCGATTCCGGCGTATCGTGCGCGCGACCGGTGTGATCATCGTGATCCTCGCCCTCGTGCCGGGACTGCCGAAGCTGCCGTTTCTCATCGTGGGCGGGCTCGTCTTGTTCATCGGCACACGCTTGCCCAAAGACGTCACGGACGTAAAGACCGAGAAGAAGGACGAGACCCTTGCCGTTGTCGAGGAGTCGCCCGAGACCCTCGCGGCAGGCATGGCCGTCGAACCGCTCAGCCTAGAACTCGGGGTCGAGCTGATCGACCTCGTCCAGGCCGACCGCGGTGGTGACTTGCTCGACCGGGTGAAGGCGCTGCGGCGAAACATCGCGATGGAGCTCGGCGTCGTCATGCCGCGCGTGCACACGAGAGACGACCTCGACCTTCCTCACGCCGACTACGCCATCAAGGTGCGCGGCATCGAAGTCGCCCGGGGCCAGGCGCCTCGCGGTCAGCTGCTCGCGATCGGCGAAAACCTCGACGAACTCTCTGGCACCGATACCCGCGACCCCGCGTTCGGAGGGCGGGCGAAATGGATCCCCGTGCGCCTCAGCCACCAGGCGTCGGTCGCGGGGATCACCGTCGTTGACCGTTCGGCCGTCGTGACGACGCACCTCGCCGAAGTCGTGCGCGAGCACGCGGGCGATCTGCTCAGCCGTCAGGACACGAAGCTCCTGCTCGACGCCGTAAAGGTCGCGAACCCGGTCGTGCTTGAGGAGATGACCTCGGCGAATCTCACCCTCGGCGACGTGCAGGCGGTCCTCCAGGGGCTTCTCTACGAAGGAGTGCCCGTGCGCGACCTCGTGCGGATCATCGAGGCGCTCACCGAACAGGCTCGCACCCAGCAAAAGGATGCCGAGAGCCTGCTCGAGGCGGCGCGCCTCGCCCTCGCGCGCACCATCGAGTCGCAGTACACGACCGACGGCGTGCTCGACGCCGTCACGTTCGCGCCCGCACTCGAGCAGAGCCTGCTTGCCACGATGCGGGTCGGCGAGCGCGGGCGGCGTTCGCTCGGTGCCAGCGCCGACGACGCCGAGGCGATGGTGCGTGACATTGGCCGTCTCGTGCGCGAGGCGGAGGCCCAGGGGCGCAGTCCGGTGATGCTCGTCGCGACGCGGCTTCGTCCGGCGGTGCGACGGCTGCTCAAACCGAGCCTGCCGCGAGTTGGCGTCATGGGCGCCGGGGAAGTCGGATCCAACGTGAAGGTAACGATTGTGGGGAGTGTGAGCCGTGAGATTTCAGCCGTTGCTTGACGTCGTGCCCGGTGAGTTCGTGGGCAAGAACGCCGACGAAGCGGTCGGGCGCGCGAGAGGTGTGCTCGGCGCCGAGGCGAAGATCCGCTGTTGGAAAACTCGACGCGGCGGCATCCTCGGCTTCTTCGCCCGCGAGGTCTACGTGGCGGGCGTGGATGAGCCGACCGGGGGCCACGAGCAGGCTCTGCGTCGAGCGAAGGAGCCACCGGCCCTTCTTCGCGAGCGCACCGTCGAGTCGACGTCGATCGCTCTCGATGATCTCGTCGCGCGTACGACCGACGAGGTGAGTTGCGCGTCGTACGACGAGACGGCCTCCGAACGAGCGTTTCGCGACGTGCTGGCACAAGCCGAAGCCGCCCTGAGCGACGCCGCATGTGACGATGCGTGGCCCGTCGAGGGCGCATCGGAGGTCACCGACGCGCCGGACCTCTCTGTGGGCGCGGACCGGGACAACGACGAGCTCGAGGCCTTTCGAGGATCGCTCGGTGCGCTCGGACTCGCCGCCAGCTTTCGACCGCTCGAAGGCGAGCGCGTGTTTGAGGGACTCGTCACGGCGCTCGGCAAACTCCCGGTGGCGCCGATGCTACCGAAAGTTTCTGGCTCGATCATCGCCGTCGTCGGTACGCGTCGCGAGGCGCGCGCGGTCGCCGAGGAGATCGCTACCCATTTCGACCTTGAAGAAAGAGACGTCTTCGCGCTCTTCGACGATCCCGACGTTCGCCGACAGCTGGTCCGACGACGGAATTCCACCCGGATCAGTGTCGTCGTCCTCGAGTCAACCCCGAGAGCGCGGATGCTTGACGAGTCGATCGAGCAACTCGCGTGGCTTCGACCCGACTACGTGCTCGGCGCGGTGCCCGCCACACTCAAGTGCGCCGACGTCGAGCGGTGGCGTCACGAGCTCGGCATCGAAGCGCTCGCCCTGCGGCGTTGGGACCACACGGAGACCCCGGCCGAGTGGCTGGCGGCCTTTCCGATTCTCTCGGTGGACGGCGTCGTCATGTCGAGGCTCCACTGGGTCTCGCTGCTGCTCGCCACGCACCTGACGCACCGGGAACGTCAATGAACTCGCGCGATTATCGTCGATTCGCCACCGACGTGCGGCGTCTGCGCCCCCTCGTCAGCGTTGTGATCACGGTCATCGTGATGGTCCCGAGCTTTGTCGAGATGGGGACCCAGGCGCTCTCCGCGCTCAGCGTGCTCGAGCGCCTCGCGGTCTCGCTCGCCCTCGTGTCGGTGCTGGTATGGCTCGTGACGGGACTCCTCGTGCACTACGCCAGAGCCCAGCTTAGAAATTCCTTTGAAGAGGGCGAAACTCGTTAATTCAACGCCATTCCTCTCAATTTTCCCCCGGCACGGGACGTTACCTGCTGTGGTGATAATTGACGAACTCCTGGTCAAGTTGGTTGACGCGCTGGATAGGGATATCGAGCTGCTTGGTGCACTGCGCTACCGATTTATCGTTCTCGGTGCGCTCGCCGGCGCCGACCAGGGCGCCTCGCTGCCGACCGCGGTGCGAGAGGTCGAACTCGGCTTCGAGGCCCTGCGAATCAACGACCTCGTGCGCGCCTCGGTGACGGCGCGCATCGCCCAGGCACTCGAATTCGAAGCGACCCCGCGCCTCGACGAGCTGGCCGTGCGCACCGACGGTGCGTGGAGTGAGATCCTGCTCGAGCGCCGCCAGTCGCTCATCTTCGCGGTGACGACGATCCAGAGTCTCGCCAACGCGTTGATGACCGCGATGGGACGGCGCGTCGCGCTCGCCGAAGACGCCCTCGCTTTCCTGCGGGGCGATCGGGCCTCCACCTACCACCGCACGAGCTCGCGCGGTGGACTCCTCGTCGAAGGGACGATATGAGCGATATCGGACTTTCGATCGCGGGCAGTGGTCTCGCCGCCGACGCGGCCGAGATCGATACGATCTCGAACAACCTCTCGAACATCGACACGGCCGGTTACGCCACCGAGCAGGTGAACCTCTCGCCGGATGCGGCGAACGGACCGTTCGGGGCCGGGCAGGGCGTGCTCATCGGTTCGATCACCAACGTCACCGACGCGGTCTTTTCCGCGGCGAACGTCGCGGCCCAGGGCGTGAGCAGCCAGGCAAATCAGTTCAGCCAAGTGATGAGCTCGATCGAGTCCATCTTTCCCGAGCCGAGCTCGAACGGCATCAGTTCCCAGCTGACCTCGTTGTGGTCGGCCATCTCGACGCTCGCGTCCAACCCCAATCAAGTCGGTGCGGAGCAGGCGGCCGTCAGCGCCGCACAGTCGGTCGCTTCTTCGATCAGCTCGAGCTTCTCGCAGCTGAGCCAGCTCTCCTCTTCGCTGCAGAGTCAAGTCGGTTCTGGTTCGAACGACGGTGGTCTGCTCACCGAGTCGAACAATCTGTTGAGCCAGATCGCGACGCTCAACGCGGGCATCGTCGAAGGAAGATCGGGCGGACAGAACCCGAACGCGCTGAGCGATCAAGTCACCAATGACGTCAACAAGCTCGCCACCCTGCTCGGAGCCAATGCCGTCACGCAGTCGAACGGCACATCGACGGTGTACTTGAACGGCGTCCAGCTCGTGAGCGGCACCGTCGCCCAGTCGCTGTTGGCATCCGGCTCGGCGGCGACCACGAACCTTGCGGTCACGACCGGCGACGGTGTCGTCGTGAGCGCGGGGGGTTCCATCGGTGCGAATGTCACGGCCGTCAACACGACCATCCCTGACTACATGGATCAGCTCAACGGCGTCGCCGACTCGCTCGCGACGAATCTCAATTCGCTCCAGGCTTCGGGAATGGACGCCGCCGGCGATCCCGGTTCGACCATCGCGGGCGGCTACGCGGGAACGATCCTGCCGCCGATCTTCGTGAACAACGGCTCGTCGAACAGCTACACGATGGCGTCGGGCGCTTTCAACTCCGCCGCCACGATCGAAGTTGCGCCCGCGCTCCTCGCCTCGGCCTCACTCATCGCGACCGCCGCCGCACCCGGACCCACCAATTCGAACCAACTCGGCACGGCGACGCTCGACGGCTCGAACGCTCAGGCCATGGCGGCGCTGGCGGCGCTGCCGAGCGGCCCGGACGCGACCTATCACACGCTGATCGGCGCCCTCGGCAACCAAGCGGCGAGTGCGAGCGCCTTTTCGACCATGGCGAACGGGCAGGCCCAAAGCGCCGCGAACAACTTGTCGTCGATCTCTGGGGTGAACGAGAACAACGAGGAGGTGGCTCTCATGGCGGCCCAGAATGCATTCCAGGCGACGTCCCAGGTCGTGAACGCCATCAACCAAAGCTTCCAGTCCCTCTTGTCGGCGGTCTGACGTGGATATCTCTGACGTCGCCTTCACCCAGACGCTGATGAATCAGCTGTCGTCCCAGTCGAGCAGCATCGCCCAGCTCCAAGAGCAGATCGCCTCGGGTCAGGCGCTCAACCAACCCTCGGACAACCCCGCCGCCGTTACCCAGGTGCTCGCGCTCTCGAGTCAGGTCGGCCAACTCACGAGCTGGCAGTCCAACTCCGACACGGCAACGTCCTGGCTGTCGACGGCCAACAGCACCGCTAACAGCGTGCTCGAGTCGTACCAGTCGGCCCAGTCACTCCTGCTCCAGGCGGCCAACGAGGGCGCCCAGGACGCGACGACCTACGAGGCCCTCGGCAACCAGATCAACGGAATCGTGAGCAACCTGCTCTCTCTCGCCAACACCCAGTTCGAGGGCCGCGCCATCTTTGCGGGCACGTCCGCGTCCCCCTCGGCCTACGACACTGCGGGTAATTATCTCGGTAACACCGACACGCCCACCGTGGTCATCGGCCCGGGGGTCGGCGCTGGCCAGACGGTCGGACTCTCGGTGCCCGGCACGACGCTCTTTGGTGCGGGCGCGGCAAACGTCTTCAACACCCTCACGACGGTCGCGAACGCGCTGCTCTCGGGCAACCCCGGTTCGGCGGCGATCTCGACGGCGATGACCGCGCTCGGGGCCAACATCGCCACCGCCCAACAGGCGAGCGCGGTGCTCGGGAACTCTTCCGAGGAGGTCTCGAACGTTACGGCGAACTTGACCAACCAGATTTCGAACGTGCAGGCGAGCCAGGCGAACTTAGAGGACGTGAACGTGGCGACCGCGACGACGCAGCTGGAGAGCGAGACGACGAACTATCAAGCGGCGCTCTGGGCGGCCGCTCAGTCGCTCCCCGATACGTTGGTGAAGTTCATTGTCCCCTAATGTCGCCCTTAACGAGCACGCGGCGCCGAGCGAGTACCGTGAAATTGCGAGCCAATGACGCCGCGCGGCGTTTTCTCGCCGCGATTACTGAATGAACTGGAGAACGATGCCAACCGCCACCGCGCAGCTACCCGTCGTCGCGATGGAGCTGACCTTCGTGCGCGACCTTCCGGGTTTCCGGGGAGCGCGACACTTCGTCGTCGAGCCCCTCGGCGAGGACGCCGAAGGCGTGTTCGCGAGACTGCGCTGCACCGACACGGTGCTCCTCGCCGGGTCGCAGCCCTTTAACGACCTGAGGTTGCTCGTGACGTCGCCGGGAATGTTGTGGCGCGACTACGAGGTGGAACTCGATGAGGAGACCGTCGCTGATCTCGAGCTCGGCCGCGCCGACGACGTGATGATGCTCGTCATCATCCACCCGCGCCAGCCGCTCTCGGCGTCGACGGCCAATCTCTTCTCGCCGATCATCGTGAATCGCCGGACCGGTCGGGCCGACCAGTTCGTACCCGCGTCCAGCGAGCAAGAGATCGGTTGGAGCGTCACGACCCCGCTGCCCCTCGAACGAGAGGAGTGACGTGCTGACGCTCACGAGGGAGGTCGGCCAGAAGATCGTGATCGGCGACGACGTGGTCATCACCGTCGTGTCGGTGTCGGCGAACGGGCGCGTGCGTCTCGGCATCGAGGCGCCCAAGCAGGTGCGCATCGACCGCGAAGAAGTGCTCGAACGCGTGCGCCAGGAGAATCTGGAGTCGGCCAACGCGCCCGACGGCGCCGTCGACGCGGCGGCCTGGGCGTCGTACGGTGCGCGGCGCGCGAACGCGAGAGCGAAGCCTCCCGAGAGCTAGAACCTACTGCTGCAGGTCGCGCAGCTCGAGGCCGAGGTTGTAGAGCCCCTGCTGGACCAGCTGGGTCACCCGTGAGCGATCGATGCCCAGGATGTCTGCGATTTCACTCTTGTGGAACCCTTCGAGGTAGTGGAGCACGAGCACCTGTCGCTGGCGCTCGGTGAGCCGAAGTAGCGCCGCTTTCACCTCTTCGCGCAGCATCGTCGACTCGACGCCTTCGCTCGGATCTGGACGAGGGCTCACGAGCAGACGCACCGATCCCTCGCCCGCGATCGAGAGGGGCACCAGGTAGCTTGACGTCGTCGCGAGGTCGGCAAGCTCGACGACCTCGGCGAGCGTGGTCCCGAGATAGCCCGCGAGCTCGGCGGCCGACGGGGTGCGACGCAGTTCGGATTCCAGGGTTTCGCGGGCGACCTGGTAGGTGCGAACCCGCGCGCGCATGCGCTTGGGCAGGAAGTCGTCTCGGCGAAGCTCGTCAATGATCGCGCCCTGGATGCGCGTTGTTGCGTAGGTTGCGAACTGAAAGCCCTGGGAGTCGTCGTAGCGCTCGATCGCGTCGATGAGTCCGAACTGACCGCACGAGCACAGCTCCTCGACACTTTGCGTTGCGCGCATGCGATTGGCAACGCGACTTGCAACGAGTCGCACGAGCGGTGCGTAGAAGAGCACGAGGCGGTTGCGATCGTCAATCGAACGCGTCTCGCGGTAACGCGTCCACAGGATGTCCGCACCGATCGAACTCACATCGTGGGGGTGAGAAGTGATCGACTCACTCGAAGTTGGCACTGAGTATTCCCTTCGCTTCCCCTACTGGTGGAGCCGAGCCCGCGCACGACGTCGCTAAAGTATGACATTTCCGCGCGGCCATTTCAACATGACAGCTGCATTCCTTTTCGCAGGTCAGCGCCGCCAAAAAATGTGAATACTCCTCATTCGCCGAATTCGTTTTTTAGTGACGATTCAGTGACATAC
>JBAUSF010000213.1:0-11168 GCA_049581565.1 Acidimicrobiales bacterium | reverse complement strand
GCACCAACCACCTCGCCGTACACGTAGAAGACCATCCCCTCGAGTACGGCTCCTTCGAAGGCGATATCCCCAAGGGGGAGTACGGCGCAGGTCACGTCACGATCTGGGACCACGGAACCTACGACACGGAAAAGTGGCGCAGCAACGAGATAAAGGTCGTCCTGCACGGCCAGCGTGCCTCGGGCCGCTACGTCCTCTTTCCGACCGGCGACGACAAGTGGATGATCCACCGCATGGACCCGCCACCGAAGGACTTCGAGCCAATGCCCGAACACATAAAGCCCATGCTCGCCCTGGCTGGCGAACTGCCGTCGAGCGACAGCGGCTGGGCGTACGAGTTCAAGTGGGATGGCGTACGCGCCATGGTCTACGTCGAAGGGGGAAGGGTGCGGGCCCTCACTCGCAACGACAAGAGCCTTACGAGCACCTTTCCCGAGCTGCACGACATTGGCCTTTATCTCGGATCGCGCTCGGCGATCCTCGATGGCGAGATCGTTGCGCTCGATAAGAACAATCGCCCGAGCTTTTCGACGCTGTCGCGCCGACTCCACCTCACCTCAAAGGCAGCGATCGAAAAGCTCGCCCGTACCACTCCCGCAAGCTTCTTCGCCTTTGACCTCTTGTACCTTGAGGGTCGATCGCTGCTCGATCTCCCCTACGACGAGCGACGAGCGCTGCTCGACTCGCTCAAGCTCAATGGCGACACCTTCGCGACGCCTCCTTCGATCACGAACACCCCCGGTGCTGATGTCCAGAGGATCGCCGAAGAACGTGGACTCGAAGGCGTCGTCGCAAAGCGCCGACGGGCGGCGTACTCTCCGGGGTTTCGTAACGGCGACTGGGTAAAGGTGAAGAACTTCCACGCCCAAGAAGTCGTGATCGGTGGATGGACGGAAGGCCAGGGCGAGCGCGCCGGCAGCCTCGGGGCCTTGCTGCTCGGTGTACCAACGAACGGCGGACTCGCCTATGTCGGAAAGGTCGGTACCGGCTTTTCGGCCGCCGTTCGCACGGAGCTGCTCGAACGCTTGCGCCCACTCGCTCGAAGGTCCTCCCCCTTTTCCACGCCACTCACCCACGCCGAGACGGCGCTCGCCCACTTCGTGCGACCAGAACTCGTGGGCGAAGTCCAGTACGCGGAGTGGACGCCCGACGGCTTCTTGCGCCAACCATCGTGGCGTGGACTACGGCTCGACAAGGGCGCCGAGGACGTTGTCCGTGAGCCCTAAGCACGTGCGCACCGAGGTTGACGGGCGCGAACTCACGCTCTCCAACTTGGACAAGGTCCTGTACCCCAAGACGGGTTTCACGAAGAGTCAGGTGCTCGACTACTACACCCGCATCGCCGACGTGATGATCCCGCACCTGAAGAACCGTCCGACCACGCTGCGACGGTTCCCGAACGGCGTCGAGGGCACTTCCTTCTACGAGAAGCACGCTCCCGCCAACCAACCCGAATGGATCAGCACGATCGCCGTCCCCTCAAAGAGCGCAGGTCAGCCGGTCGAGTACTCGGTCATCGCCGATCGGCCGACGCTGCTCTGGGCGGCCAACCTCGCGGCGCTCGAGTTCCACGTGCCGCTCTGGCACGTTCAGAGAGGAAAGCCGGTCCCCGCGCCGCCTGATTACATGGTGTTCGACCTCGACCCCGGGCCGGGCACGTCGATTGTCGAGTGCTGTCGGGTCGCCGGCTGGATTGGCGCATACCTCGGACGGGAGATGCTGTTCGCAAAGACGAGCGGCTCGAAGGGCCTCCAGCTGTATACGGTGGTCCGTCGAGCAACGTGGGAACGCCTGAGCGAACGGGCCCATGAGATCGCTCAGATCGTCGAGGCTGATCACCGCAACGACGTCGTCTCTTCCATGCGCAAGAGTCTTCGGGACGGCAAAGTGTTCATCGACTGGAGTCAGAACAGTCCTTCGAAGTCCACGGTCTCCGTGTACTCGCTGCGCGCTCGTCCCGAACCAACCGTGTCGACGCCCGTAACGTGGCGCGAGATCGACCGGTGCGCGAAGAGTGGTGATCCGAACCGCCTGAGATTCGAGACCGACGACGTTCTACGGCGGGTCGATAGATACGGTGATCTGATGTCAGAGCTCATCGTACCGAGGGCTCGCGTGGCGAGGGTCGCCAGCTAGCGGCCCCTATCCGATTCCGGCGAGGAGGTCAAGCATGTCTTCTGCGTGCTCTTCTTCGGTTTCAAGGATCTCTTCGAGCATCCTCTTCGACGCCGGATCGGCGCTGCCCAGCCACGCGATTATTTCGGCGTACGTCGTAATGGCCACGCGCTCGGCGACCAGGTCTTCACGGATCATCGATTCGAACTCCGCAGACGAGTCACACCCCCAACGCCCACGACCGGCCGCGGTGCCGGGGTACGTCACCGGCACGCCGCCGAGTTGTTGAATACGCGCCGAAATCATGTCGGCGTGATCTGACTCTTCACCAGCGTGCAGCAGGAACTCCTCTGCCACCGACTGGGCGTTCAGCTCCTCTGCCGTGAAGTAGTGCCGTTTGTAGCGCAGCACGAAGTCGAGCTCCGTGGCAAGTATTTGGTTGAGCACGTAGATGATTCGGTCCAGGTCCTGCCCGTAGGCCTCGGTCACGGGCCCCTTGGCAATCGTTTCGAGCGCTTGATCTCGCAACGTTTTGATGTCGGTCAGGAACTCTTCCATCGTGTCGCCTTCTTTCGCCATCACGCTCGCTCGCGCGTGCTGCCGTCGCGCTGCTCGACGCTGATACCTGCGGCCCAGCTAGTCGTCTTCGTCCTCGCCGCCGACCGTGTCGGGTTCGTCGCCCTCGTCGCTGCCGCCGACAGCGTCCGGTTCGTCGGGCTTGTCGCTCCCGCCAACGGATTCGCGATCACGGACGTCCGGCGTGCCGATCGCGTCAATGGTGACTGCGTCTTCGCCGTCGATCACGTCCATCTCTCGAACATCGCCACCACCGACGACATCAACGTCATGGGTACTGCGCCGTACGCCCTCGACGTCTGGCTTCGCTGTCTCCAGCATGGATGCCCCCTTCCCTGGTTGTGGCCGAACTCAACTCGACCCACCGGTCACTGCGCTCAGTATCCGTTGCCGTGGCGTCGTTGTCAAGGAACATTTCTGCCGCCGCGAGGTGGCAAATGATGAGTTGCGGATCAGCATTTCCAAGCTCCACCGTTCGTGTCGCGCAACGTTCGTCGCGAAGCGGGCGATCGCGCCATGAACGGGGCCCCCGACGTGCCGCCCCCGCCCTGCCACGTGTACTGCGTTCGCAAACTCACAGGTATTTGTAAGCGAAGTGGGAGCGCCCGACTCCCACGCATAGCCTTCGGTGAGGAACTTCGGCGAAGGGCCTCGCGCGACCGCATCGGTGGAGGCTCTGGACTAAAAGTACGAAACCTGGTAGACAGACGGCGTTGGCGCCGGGAGGGTTCCAGCGGGAGATGGCACACCAGGTCGTGTGGCGTCCTCACTCGAAGAAGGGGTCACAATGCTCAAAGGCTCACACCGTTTCTCGAACGCCACCAGAGGAGTGCTCGCGGGCGCCGCGATCGCGGGGGCGCTCGCCCTCTCCGTAGGGGTCTTCGCGTCGAGCAGCTCGGCGCTCGGCAACAGTCCGTTCTGCAAGACGCTGTTTACCTATGAGGAGCAGGACGCGAGCAAAGCCACGCCGCCTTCCACGTGGTCCGGTTATCGTGCGTGGGCGGCCGAGCTCGTGCCCTTCTACGAGAAGCTGGCCTCAGAGGCTCCGAACACGGCCACGAAGAACACGCTCAACGAGGTCGTCACCATCTTGAAGTGGGAGTCGAAGAAGGAGTCCATCAAGTCGCTCGAGGCGTACGTTGCGGCCAATCACCTCAAGTTCGAGAACGGAACGAAGGCGCTCGCCAAGGCCGTCGAATCCTGCGCGTAACGCCGGCTGACAACGCCCGCGTTAGTGGGCGACAAGCGCTGTGGTGTCCAACGTCTCACCCGCGGCGAGCTTGGGCACCCGAACCGCGACGACGGCAACGATGAGGGCAATGAACGTGATCGCCGCCGACACGAAGAACGCGACCGTGTAGCCGTGCGTTGTCGCCACCTCCATGGCCCTCGCGGAGACGCTGTGGCCGTGAAGCTGAGCGTTCGTCGCGTCGATAGCGACCGTCGCGAGCACGGCGAGACCGATCGCGCCACCGATCTGCTGCATCGTATTGAGCAGCGCCGAGGCGAGGCCCGCTTCGTCGGCCCGAACCCCCGACACCGCCGTCAGCGTCAGCGGAACGAACGCAAAGCCGAGACCGAGCGCGATCAGGATGAGCGGACCGACGATATCGACGTACGTGCTCGTCACGGTGAGGCGCGTGATCCAGAGCATCCCCGCGACGGCCGCCGCCGGTCCGATGATGAGCGGCGCGCGAATACCGATCTTCGTGACGAGTCGCGACGTGATGCCCGCCGCCACGATGATGCCCATCGTCATCGGAAGGAAGCCAACACCGGTACGGATTGCGCTCCATCCGAGGATGTTTTGCAGGTAGAGGGTCAAGAAGTAGAAGAGCGAAAAAAGGGCGATGCCGATGCAGAGCATCATCGCAAAGCTCGCCGTCCGATTTCGGTTGGCGAAGATGCTGAGCGGCATCAGCGGTTCGCGGCTGCGCCGCTCGATGAGACCGAAGGCGACGAGCAAGACAACCGAGGCGACGAGCGGGATGATCGTGGACAGGCTCGACCAGCTGTGGCTCGAGGCGTTGGACAGCCCGTAGACAAGTGAGAGCATGCCCGCGGTGACGCTCACGGCTCCGGGCACGTCGAGGTGGCCCGACGTGGTCTGGGATTCGTTGAGAGCTCTCGGTGCGAGAAAGAGCACGATGGCAGCAATCGGCACGTTGATGAAGAAGATCCACCGCCACGAGACGTAGCTCGTGAGCAGTCCACCGAGCAGGAGGCCCACCGCACCGCCGCCGCCGGACATCGCCGCGTAGACGCCCATCGCGCGATTGCGCTCGCGACCCTCGGGAAAGTTGGTCGCGATCAATGACAGCGCGGTTGGCGCGGCGATCGCGCCCCCGATGCCCTGCATGCCGCGGGTGATGATGAGCCAGAAATCATTCGTCGCGAGGCCCCCGAGCAGCGACGAGAGCGCGAACACGGCGATGCCGATCATGAACATCCGGCGCTTGCCGAAGAGGTCGCCCGTCCGTCCACCGAAGAGGAGAAGGCCTCCGAAGGTGAGTGAGTAGGCGGTGATGAGCCACTCGAGGTTCGGGAGCGAGAAGTGCAGCGCGTGGTGAATGGTGGGAATGGCGACGTTGACGACCGTCGCATCGAGCACGATCATCAGCTGCGCACAGGAGATAACGGCGAGGGCGAGTCCGAGGTGACGCCCTTCGAGGTCGCCGCGGGGAGGTTGGAGAAGTTCGGCTGTAGTCATTTGGGGGGAAACTTTCTACTTGAGTTGATCGGATGGCCACGCAGTCGTTCCCCCGTGCACCAGAGGCAGGATCACGTGGTCGATGATTGATTCGAAGAACGGCAGGTCCGGCATGGTGCCAACGACAATCAGGCGATGCAGCACTAGGGCCGGGAAGATGGATGCCACGGTCTCGAGATCTGAGACGGGGGCAATCTCACCACGGGCGACGGCGCGCGCGAGGATCATGTGCAGCGTGGCGACGTGGGGATTGATGAGTCGCTCGTTAAAGACCTCGCGCAGCTCGAGATCACGAGGCAACGCACTCACGAGACCGACCATCACTTGGGTTGCGAGCCGCTCGTCCTTGTGTTCGGTCGCCTGTCGAGCGAGTTCCATCAGGTCCTCGCGCAAGTTTCCGGTGTCAGGAGGGATGATCAGCTCCTTGCGGCACATTAGGGCGTCGACGACGAGCTCGGCCTTGCCGGTCCAGCGCCGATAGATCGTCGCCTTACCCGCCCCCGCGCAGGCCGCGATCTTGTCAACCGTCAGTCGGTCGTAGCCGATCTCAGCGAGCAGCGAGAGCGCCGCTTCACGAAGAGCGTCGTCGCGTGAGGCGTCAAGGTGACGGCCACCTGAGTGACGCTCGCTCACACCTGTCTCGCTAATTGTTGCCACGTGGACGTCCATGGCAATACGATACCACTTCGTTCCGGAACGAGACCGTTCCGTCTCGATACCTGGTCAGGGGGGTTGGCTATTCGCTAGCTGGTAAAGACCTTCGCGTACGCGATCGTAGAAGACGGCACCGTGACCGCGAAGGGCTTGTCCCAGTTCGTGAATGTCGTGTGGCTGGCTCCCGACGATGTCGAGACCGATTCCTTGAGCGGCACCGTCGAAGAGCCCGCGGAGATCACGAGCACGCTCGTCGTCTTTGGGGCGGAGGTCGTGGCCGCGGTTGTCCAGGTGAGCTGGTAGCCGTTGGTCGTCTTGTCCCTCGCGGGAAGAAGCGTCGTGCCCTTGGCCGCGGGCAGCAACTGCGAAAAGGCGGCCGACGTGAGGTTCGTCTTGAACGTCGTGTACGGGGAGGTCCCCTTCTTCATCACGATGGACTTCGTCCCAACCTGCTTCGCTTCCTTGGCCGTGAGCCCCATGAGCTTCGTGAGCCCGGTCGTGCTGCCGCTCAAGTACGCGTACTTCGGCGTCACGCTGATCGTGAAGGTCTCTTTGCCTTCCTTATACGTCTCGTAGCCGCTGTCGGTACCGATGTTTGCCACTACCGAACTCAGCACCTTGTTGTTCTCGGTGGTGACGACGATGTGTACGCCGGTCTCTTTGGCGAGCGAGGTCTTTGCCGCGGCGATAACGGTCGCGGCGGTCGGAGCCTTCGAAGCCGCCTGCGCCGCGAGAGAGGATCCCCCGACGAGCACCATCGCCAGTATGGCGAGTGCCGAGAGTTGGAGGGACCTTCGTGGATGCATTGTCATTGCAACAGCCTAGGTGCCAGCGAGAGCCCCAATTCTCCGCTCACGTCCGTTGTCACGACTGGGCACCAGGATGGTTAGAAGCAGGACGAGAGATCAAAGAGAAAATGCTGCATGGTCCGAATGTCTTCGAGCAGATCGGGCGGACACGATTCGAGCTTTTCGTCGCTCAAAATTCCGTTGACCACGGCGGTCGAGCGAAGGGCGACCTGTACCGTGCTGAGCCACGCCCAGGCCTCGGCGTCGGTGAGAAACTGCTCGCGCAGGGTCATCACCGCGAGCTCCGCGTTGGAGGCGATGTCCTTTTGACGAGCGAGGGTCGCGACAGGATCGTCGACGTCGCTGCTCGGAGTGATGGGCGCATTGAGTGAAAGGTGCCAGTCGTGGTCGGGGTCTTGCTCGGCCGCCAGCACGTGGGCGAAGATCTCGCGCGCAACGGCGCGCCCCGCGTCATTGAGGCGCACTTCGACCCGGCCATCTCGGCGTCGCACAAAGAGCTTGCCCGGCACTAAGAGTCCTGTTCCACTGTTGACTGGAGTCCCGCGACTTGGAGCTTGACGCAGTACGACTCGGCCCGTTCACGCTTCCCCGACCAGACAATGGCCCGTCCCTCGTGGTGCACGGTGAGCATCAAGTGAGTGCACTTGTTGTTCGAATAGGCAAAGATTCGCCGGAACACCGCGACGACGACGGTCATGGGCGTCACGGGGTCATTCCAGACCACGACGTTCCAGGGGCGTTCGGTTGCCGTAGCACTCACGATTGCCACTTCGAGGTCGAGGTCGCTCTTGGTCGCGAAGTTACGAGCCGTTGAAAGCCTGGGCATGCAACCAGCATCGCAGACGACCGGTCATTTTGAAAGCAACGTAGAGTGAACCGACGTGTCGTGGAAACCTGTGTCAATCGCCAAGTGCCGCGCCGCCCTCGCTCGGCGCCGGCTCGAGGCGGGTTCCGCGATTCGACGTTCGGTGGGGCTCGACGTCACGCCGCCACCGCGCTGCGATGATCCCGATGAATCGTTCTGCGACGTCAACGGCATCGCGCGGGTCGTCCATCGCGAACTCCCCTCGATGCTCGTCGGCGGGCTTGGATCACTCTTCTTCCAGATGCTCCACCCACTCGCCATGGCCGGGGTTGCCGATCATTCGCGCTACCAGGAGGACCCGCTCGGTCGTCTGCTCTCAACGGCGAACTTCATCAGCGCGACAACATTTGGCTCACGCGAGTCGGCGAAGGCTGCGATCGAGCGCGCATTGAACGTGCACCAATTCGTCCACGGAGTCGCTGATGACGGGCGGCCCTATGACGCGAACGATCCGCGGCTCTTGCTGTGGGTGCACTGTGCGGAGGTCTACATGTTCTTAAACGCCTTTCGCCGCTTCGGCTCGCGCCGCTTGAACGACGAAGAAGCTGACCGCTACGTCGCCGAGATGGCACCGCTCGCTGAAGCGCTCGGGGTCGAGCGGGCGCCCACCACCGTCAGGGAGCTCTCGGGGGCGCTGCTTTCGTTTCGATCCGAGCTACGCCTCAGCACCGACGGCAAAGTGGCGCGCGACTTCATTGCCTACGGTCTCATGAAGAGCCGCGCCCAGCGCGCCGTGTACCGGCTGATGGTGCTCAGCGCGTGGTCGCTGTTACCGCGCTACGCCCAGGAGCTGCTCGGCGTTCGTCGAAGCTCACTCGTCGATCGGATGTTCGTTCGTCCCGCTACGTCGCTGCTCTGTGGGGCCATGCGCCTCGTCGTGCCCGGGCCCCGTCACGTCGCAATCGTCAGTCCCCCGTCGACGGCGACCACTTGACCAGTGACGTACGACGCCGTCGCCAAGGCGACGATGACGTCGGCAACGTCGTCGGGCGTCCCGCTTCGCTTGAGCGGCGCGACGCCCTGGACGTGGCTGCGCACGCTCGCCCAGTCCTGGGTCCACGGCGTGTCGATGAGACCGGGTGCGACCGCGTTCACTCGGACCTCCGGCCCCGCGGTCTTTGCGAGCAGGACAGTCATGTGATTGAGGGCCGCCTTTGACGCGGCGTAGGGGATGGACGTGCCGGTCGCGCGCAGTCCCGCGATGGACGAGACGTTCACAATTGATCCGCGACTTTGGCGAAGTAGCGGCATCGCGGCGACGCTCAGCTGCCACGTCCCAAAGACGTTGACCTCGAAGATCGCTCGCCACACATCAACACTCGCCGCGTCGAGGTCACGGAACGGGATCAACTTGGTGGTGCCCGCGTTGTTCACGAGAACGTCGAGGCGACCGTAGTGTTCGAGCACGGTCGCGACCAGCCGCTCGCAGTCCTCGGCGTCGGAGATGTCCGCTTGCACGTAGCGCGACTCGTAGGTGATCGACGCGAGGTGTTCTCCGGCCTCGACGCTATGGGCCGAGTTGAAGACCACGACGTCGCCGCGTTCCGCGAACCGCCGCGCCGTCGCGAGCCCGATGCCGCTCGTCGAGCCCGTCACGAGCACGACGCTCTTGGTCACGGCTCGAGCCTGCGCAGTCGCCACGATCCCGCCCAGTGCTGGCCCGGTTCGAGCACGACCACGTCCTTGCCGCTGCGCAACGCGTCGGGCGGACAGGTCATTGGCTCGATCGCTACCGACGTGCGACGACGACCCTTTTCGTTCTTATCACCCGTGTAGACCTGCAGGTACGGATAGTTACGGTCAGCGCTCAGCTGAATCTCGCCGCCGCTCGCGTCCTCGAGGGTCGCCACGGCGAGCCCCGAGTCGTCTCGCACGAGTTCGGTGTAGGTGACGTCGAGTTCGTGCCCACTCAGCGACTTGCGCTTGGAGAAGTCCAGCTGGTGGCCGACGAGCGGCAGGATCTCCCCCGTCGGCAGTTGTCGATCGTTGACTGATACGTAGGCCCTCGCGGGAACCTCGAGCATGGCCCCTTCGATTGTCGGCGTCGTCACCGACAGGTAGGGATGAAAACCCACGCCGAAGGGAATCGGCACGCCGTCACAGTTGGTCACCGTCGTCGTCACGGTAAGTCCGAGTGAACCGAGGTGGTACGCGAGGCTGATCTCACTGAGGAACGGGTAGTCCGGTGTCGGGTGCAGCAACAGCGAGAGCACGCAACGATTCTGGTTCACCGCCACAATGCGAAACGGACGCCATCGCACGAGGCCGTGGATAGCCGTTCGGTGCGTCACGTCATCGATGCGAGGGCGGGCGGAGCGCCCCGAAAACGTCCACTCTCCTTCCCCGATGCGATTCGGCCAGGGATAGAGCACCTGTCCGCGAGCGTTCGTCGGGACCTCTTCGCCGGCAAATCCCTCGATGACGCTGACGCCGCCTTTCACGTAGGTGCGAAGCGTGGCCCCGACTTCAGTAACGACGGCGCGCTGATCCCCGTGGGCAATGGCGATCTGCTCTCCAGAGGGCAGCATCAGTACACTTCTTTCGCGGTCGTCACTGGTACGTAACTTACGACAATTAAGGTTCTTCATATGCGACTACTGCTCACGAACGACGACGGCGTCCTCGCACCGGGCATGACGGTACTCGCGCGCAGCGTCGCCGAGTGGATCGAAAAGGCGCCGACCAACGAGGTCCGAGAAGCAATCATCGTTGCGCCCCACCGCAACTTCTCGGGCATGTCGGCTGCCGTTGGCGACGTGTTCGAACGTCCGACGGTGCCCTATCGTCGCCATCACATCGTCGGCGCTGAATCGATACCGACCTACGGTCTCGAGGCACCGCCGGCGCTGTGCGCGATCCTGGGCGCACTCGGCAGTTTCGATTTCACGCCCGACGTCATCGTCTCTGGTATCAACGCGGGCGCGAACGTCGGACGCAGCGTCCTCCACTCGGGCACGGTGGGCGCGGTGTTGAGCGGCGCCCAGCTGGGTCTCTCGGGTCTCGCCGTCTCCGTGCAGTGGGGCGACGACGTGCACTACGACACGGCGGCGGCGGTCGCACTCGAAGTTCTCGACGAGCTGTTTCGTGCGCCCTCGCGCACGTTGCTCAACCTCAACGTGCCCAACCTCTCGATGGGCGAGCTGCGCGGGGTCCGACGTGGGCGCATCTCGACTGCCGGGATCATCAAGTCGGCGGGGCCCAACGCGGGTGGCGATGCACTCGGTGAGGAAGGCGAGCTGCCCCTTCGCCTCGGCGCGGCGAGTCCCGCGCTCGGTGACGTGAGCGACGAGGACGCCGACGAGGACGGTGCGCTGCTCGTGGCGGGATACGCCTCCTTGACGCCGATACGCGGTCCGCACGAAGACGATGACCCGGCTCTTGACGACGTGATGCACAAGGCGCTCGAGGCAATGAAGCGCCAGCTCGAGCGCAGTTAGTC
>JBAUSF010000212.1:0-1689 GCA_049581565.1 Acidimicrobiales bacterium | reverse complement strand
CATCGAGCACCGGAATGTTGACGAAGACGAAACCGGTCAGCATGAGCAGCGGAATCACGCATGTAAACCAGCGGCCTGTAATCATGCAGAGGCCGGAGAAAGAAATCAGGTCGCCAAGATAGTTCGGATGCCGCGAATAGCGGAATAGGCCAGCCGTGAAAAGTTTGCCGCGATTTTCCGGCTGCTGCTTCCACGCATGGCGCTGGTACTCGGCAAAGGAGTTCATCCACGACCCGAGCACAAACAGCAGCGCGCCGGCAATAGCAGCCATGCCGAACGGCGCCGCATTCCTCCCGCCGGAAAGAGCAAGCACCACATAGATACAGCAAACCCAGGGCGCGATGGTGAAGACTTCGCTCCAGCTCACGCCGCGCCTGAGAAAGACAAACTCAGTGAACAGCACGCGGATAAAGTAGATGCAAAATGCGATGGCCAGCCAGTCACAACGAACCGGATCACCAACAATCCACTTCCACCCGAACCACGCGCCAACCACGCCGATGCCGCCGCCCAGGAGCAGCCACAATCCCAGCGCGGCACTCACGCCAAGCAGAACCGCCAGGGTGACACGCTGCGCAATCGACGGACCGGTGATCCCGTACATCTGCTGCTGAAGGTTTCGCTTCGCCATAGACGGAACAGCCCAAAGAACTATTGTCTCTCCACCGCGTGACCAAGAAATGAAATGGCGTGCGCGGCATCTGGAGGAAAACCGATCTTCGCGAAATCGCTTTCGTGACGGGCGAACTACATAGTGTGTCCATCCTTCCGCATGAAATCGCGGAGGGATGGACAACGTAGTTTTGTGTTTGGACCAACTTAGCTGAAGCTACGCCTTCGCGCTTGTCAGCGCGCCCAAATCGGCGGCCATCTTCTCCGTGCCGATGGCCTCCAGAACGTCGCCTTCCTTGATGTCGCTGAAGTTGGCAATGCCGATGCCGCACTCCATGCCGCTGGTCACCTCACGCGCATCGTCTTTGAAGCGCTTGAGCGAGCCGATCTTGCCCTTGAACACCTGCTCGCTGCCGCGCATCACCTTCACCTCGGCGTCGCGGCGGATGACGCCGTCCTGCACGCGGCAGCCCGCAATGGTGCCCACCTTGGGAATCCTGAAAATGTTCAGGACCTCCGCGCGGCCAATATAGGTCTCCTTGAAGGTTGGTTCCAGCAGGCCCATCATGGCCAGGCGAATCTCGTCCTGCAGCTCATAGATGATCGAGTGGAGGCGGATTTCAACGTTCTCCTGCTGAGCGAGCTCGGCGGCCTTGCGCTCCGGGCGTACGTTAAAGCCAATGATGATGGTGTTGGATGCCGTCGCCAGCAGCACGTCGCTCTCCGTGATGGAGCCGACACCCGAGTGCAGCACCTTTACGCGCACTTTCTCAGTGGACATGCGGACCAGCGAATCGGCCAGCACCTCAACCGAGCCGGTGACGTCGCCCTTGATGATGAGCGGCAGGTCTTTCACGCCAGCCTGGCGAATCTGCTCCGACAGGCCCTCAAGTGAGACACGCGAGCTCTTGGCAAGTTGCGACTCGCGCTCCTTCATCTTGCGGTATTGCGCGATGCCCTTGGCCTTGTCGCGATCGGCCACCACGAGGAATGTATCGCCGGCATCCGGAATGGATTCGAGACCGAGCACCTCCACGGGCGTTGACGGGCCGGCTTCTTCAAGCGCGCGCCCGCGGT
>JBAUSF010000211.1:0-1832 GCA_049581565.1 Acidimicrobiales bacterium | reverse complement strand
GCGTGACGCGCCGCGCTTTGATCTGGCGTCGCTGTCGGGGCCGTATCTCGTTCCCGGTGTCGGCGCGCAGGGAGCCGGGGTGAACGACGTCGCACGTCTGTTCGGCGGCGTGGCGGAGGGCACCGTGCTCGTGAACGTGTCTCGCGACATTTTGTTCGCCGGTCCCGAACGGCGGGGCCTGAACGACGCCGCGCGGCGCTGGCGAGACGATTTGCGCTCGGTTCTCTAAGAGAAATCGAGTGCACGTGCGCCTCGGAAAAGTCCCGCGCACCCTCTCTAGCCAGGACGAGCGTCTCGGAGTAGTCTCAAGAACGTGACACCAACTCCACCAACACTGTCGCAAGAACAGCGTGTTGAAGCGTCACGCTTGGCGGTCGCGAACCGCCGCCGCCGTGCTGAGGTGAAGCGAATGGTGAAGTCGGGTGAACTGTCGCTCGAAGAGCTCTTCGCTCTCGCCGCCAAGGAGGAGTGCGTCGCGCAGATGCGGGCGTACGACTTGATCAGCGCATTGCCGGCGATTGGCGAAGTGAAGGCCGAACGGATCATGAAGAGTGCGTCGATCGCGAAGACTCGTCGCATTCGCGGTCTCGGTCCCAAGCAGCGCGCCGAACTGTTTCGAGCTCTTGTCCGCTGAGCCACTGCTGATCGTTCTGATCGGCCCGGGCGGTGTTGGCAAGGGCACCCTCGCCCGGCGCCTCGTTGAGGCTGACCCCACGCTCTGGCTGAGCCGCAGCTGGACGACGCGCGCGCGCCGCCCGAGTGAGGTCGGTGACGAGTACATCTACGTCGATCGGGCGACGTTTGAAAAGGCGATTGAATCGGGGCAGTTCCTCGAGTGGGCTGAGTTCCACGGTCAGCTCTACGGGACCCCGGTGCCCGAAGTGCCCGAGGGCACCGACGTACTCCTCGAGATCGAGGTCCAAGGCGCCGAGCAGATTCTCAAGATCGACCCCTCTGCGGTCGTGTTTCTCATCCTTCCCCCGTCGATGGAGCTGCTCGAAGAACGCCTGCGCGAACGCGGCGATGACAGCGCGCACGTGGGCGCTCGCCTCGCGAGCGCACCCGACGAACTCGAACGGGGCCGTCAATTGGCCTCATACGTGGTCACGAACGACGATATCGAGCGGGCGAGTGCCGAAATCGTCTCTATACTGGAGGAACTCCGTCGGCAACGGCGAGACCCCTCTTCAAAGGACTGACTGTCATGGCCGAACGCCCCACCCTCGTCGACCCGCCCATCGAGAACCTGCTCGAAAAGGTCGGGGACTCGAAGTTCACCCTGGTCGCGGTCACGGCTATCCGCGCCCGCGAGATCAACGAGTACTACAACGGACTCGGTTCGGGGCACGGGGCGCTGATTCCACCTCAGGTGAGCTCGCTGTCGAACAAGTCGCTCTCGCTCGCCATGGAAGAGCTCTACGAAGGCAAGCTGCAGTTTCACCGCCCGACGCCCGAGGAGCTCGAGAACGAGCGGCTGCAGGCAGAGGCCCTGGAGCAGGCCCGCCAGGACGCCAACAGTGACCTGGACGCCTTCACCGATGCCCTCCGCGACGCCTGAGTCGTCGACCCCTCACATTGTCTTAGGCGTTGCCGGCGGCATAGCCGCCTTTAAGTCCGTCGAACTGCTTCGGTTGCTACGTGAGCAGGGCTATCACGTCGCTCCCGTCCTCACCCCCGATGCCGCGCGCTTCGTTGGCGCGGTCACCTTTTCTGCGCTCGCCAGTGAACCCGTTCGCACGTCGCTCTACGGGGATCCGACGACGCCGATTCCCCACACCTACCTTGGTTCAAACGCCTCGGTCATCGTCGTCGCTCCCGCGACCGCCCACCTG
>JBAUSF010000210.1:0-6547 GCA_049581565.1 Acidimicrobiales bacterium | reverse complement strand
CGGCGGGGCCGCGGGGGCCGGCCCCGCCGCAACTGGGGGAGACTTAGCGCGACGTCAGCGAGAGCTCGGGATCCTGCTGGACAAACTGGCGGTAGGCGTCGATCGTTGCTTCATAGTCAGCGATGATCGCGCGCTGGCGGGCAAGCTCGAGCTCGTGCGCGCGTTGGGTACGCGAACGTTGCTCGAAGTGCAGCGCCACAAGCGGCAGACCGAGTCCGGCGCTGACGCCGAGGGTGACCAGCAGAACGGAGAATCCAACGGTGAGCATGCGCAAGTCCTTTCAACAAGCACCGAGTTTGATCCGGCTGTTGCAAATGCGACCAAGGCGGAACGAAGAAGTCGGTAAGAACTCGCGGTGAGCGGCGTGGGAAGCGGGAGTCTCGGTACGTTCCTCGTGACGAGTGTGAACGGCCGCAGGCGCCGAGTAGTCACCTGGTGAACAACCGGTGTCCTCTAGCGTGGATAGGTGGCGTCGATCTACGAGTGCACCAGAGAAGAGTTGGCGACGATCCTCGCCGACGAGCCCCGCTACCGCGTCGATCAAGTCTGGCGGGGACTCTGGACCGAAGGTCTCGAGGTGAGTGCCATCACGACTGTGCCCGCAGTGCTGCGCGCTCGACTCGCCGAGCAGTTTCCCCCGGCGCTCCGCGTCGACAACGACGTCGCGAGTGATCACGGGTCGACGCGCAAGTGGGTCTTTCGACTGGATAACGCCTCGACGATCGAAACCGTGCTCATGCGCTACGACGACCGCGTCACGGTCTGCGTCTCCTCCCAGGCGGGATGCGCTATGGGCTGCACGTTCTGTGCCACCGGACAGGCCGGCTTCAGCGGACAGCTGAGCGTTGGCCAGGTGATCGAGCAGGTGATGTTCGCCACTCGGGTCGCCGCACCGACGCGACTGTCGAACGTGGTGTTCATGGGTATGGGCGAGCCGCTCGCGAACTACGCGACGACCGTCGAGGTCGTTCGGCGCCTGCACGAGTACAAGGGGATGTCCGCTCGTCATCTCACGGTCTCGACGGTCGGCGTCGCGCCCGCGATCGAACGTTTGGCGAAAGAAGGTCTGGCGTTGACGCTCGCGGTCTCCTTGCACGCCGCGAACGACGAGACCCGCAACGAGCTCGTCCCGCTCAATCGCCGCTATCCGCTCGAGCGTCTCCACGAAGCGTGCCGCTACTGGATCGAGACGACGGGACGGCGGCTCAGCTTCGAGTGGGCGCTCATCGCGGGCGTGAACGACACCGACCAATCCATGGACGAGCTCGCCGACTACGCGAACTCGCTCGACGCTCACGTGAACTTGATCCCGCTCAATCCAACACCGGGTTATCTCGTCCTGGGCTCGAGCGCCGAGCGAGTCGCGCAGTTTCGCGACGGTCTGCGGAGTCGGGGAGTGAACGCAACCGTCCGAAACACCCGTGGTCGTTCGATCGCCGCCGCCTGCGGGCAATTGGCGAGCGTCACGAATGCACGGCGGCGAGTCGAAGTGCGTCGCGCGTAGCGAGCTTCGATGAAGGAGCTTCGCCACGATGGCGAAGCGACACACGGACGACGATCCTCGTTCACTGTGCGGCGTACCCCTGGTGCTGGCGTTGCACCGAAATCGACGTCGACAACCATGGATGCTCCTCACGAACGAGAACCGCTCCAGCCTCGCCACGGCGGACGTGAATGGCAAGAGGAAATGGCTCAGAACTCTCTGTGAGATCACCGTGCGTAGACGGTGTATTTACTGAGCCCCGATCGAGATGTGAATGACGCGTCATTCGTCGGCGATGCCGCCGTACGAAAGAACCGTCATTCACTTCGTGCTTCTCTCGTCATCGACTTATTGAACGACGACACGATTCCAACAGACTGTGCATTATGTGTCGTTACGTGAGCGTGCTTTCCAGAATGTCAGTCGCCAGCGAATGAGTGGGAGCACGTCGATGATGCACATGACGCCGCCCAACACGACGAGAATTCGGTGGAGGTGAGGCTCGTGACAGCCCCCGATTGACGTCCATCGCGCCCGCGACGGCGAGACAGATCAGTCCAGCCGGCGAGTGGGCCACCCCAGAGCGAACCGAGGATAAGCAGGATGAAGTTGACGAGTCCGACCCAGAGGCTCGATCCTGTCACTTGATACACCTGGTAGGCAACGGCGGCGAGGGTCGAGTTACTGCCGAGTAGAGAGACCAGTTGACCGAAAGAGAAGTCGCAAAGTCCTACTCGTGCGCAACGTCGTCGTGTCGACGAGGAGGCGAGCCACTTGTTTAGGGTAGGGGGATAGGGTGTTCAACCGGGAGCGTCGCAAAGGAGAAGTGAATGATCGGCGAAGAACTGATCCAGCTGGTGACGCCCGAAGGGGAGCGCGTCGAGAATCCCGACTACGTGTCGACGCTGAGCGGCGAAGCGATCTTTGGGATGTATCGCGACATGGTCATCATCAGGCGGCTCGACGTCGAGTCGACTTCGTTGCAGCGCCAAGGTCAGCTGGCCCTCTGGGCGCCCGTGATGGGCCAAGAGGCCGCACAGATCGGCGCGGGACGAGCCCTCCAGCCGATGGACTTCACCTTTCCCACGTACCGTGAGCACGGCATTGGCTGGTGTCGCGGCGTGCCCCCCCATGAGATGCTCCGACTCTTTCGCGCCGTCTCGAACGGTGGATGGGACCCCCAGAAATACCGTCACTCCGTGCCGACGGTCGTGCTCGGCAATCAAGTCTTGAACGCCGTGGGCTACGCCATGGGCGTCCAGCGCGACGGTGCCGAAGAGGCCGTGATGGCCTTCTTCGGCGACGGCGCCTCCAGCCAGGGCGACGTGCTCGAGGCTTTCGTGTGGGCCTCCTCGTTCAACACGCCGGTCGTCTTCTTCTGCCAGAACAACCAGTGGGGCATCTCGACGCCCACGTCGATCCAGTCGAAGATCCCGCTCTATCACCGTGCGCACGGCTTCGGCTTTCCCGGCGTGCGCGTGGACGGCAATGACGTGATCGCGGTCTACGAAGTCACGCGCCGTGCGCTCGATCAGGCGCGCGTCGGCGGCGGGCCGACGATGATCGAGGCCTACACCTATCGACTCGGCGCCCACACCACCTCCGACGACCCGACGCGCTATCGCATCGACGCCGAGGTCGAGGTCTGGAAGCACCGCGACCCGATCGAACGCGTGAAGTCGCTGCTCGTTCGCGAGTACCACGTGAAGAACAACAAGTTCGAAGAGGTCGCCGCCGAGGCCGAGACGTTCGCGCTGCAGCTGCGAGAGGACGTGCTCGCCATGGACCGGCCCGATCCGCTCACGATGTTCGATAACGCGTACGCCGCCCCCCATCCACTGATCGAAGAGGGCCGTCGCGAGATGATGGAGCTGGGCGTCAGCGAGGGTGCGCACTGATGGCTACGACCACCATGACCATGGCGAAGGCGCTCAACGAGGGCCTGCGCCGCGCCATGGAGAAGAACAAGAAGGTCCTCATCATGGGTGAGGACATCGGCAAGCTCGGCGGCGTCTTTCGCATCACCGACGGCCTACAGAAGGACTTCGGTGAAGATCGCGTCATCGACTCCCCGCTCGCCGAGTCGGCGATCGTCGGCACGGCGGTCGGACTCGCAATCCGTGGGTACCGCACGGTCTGTGAGATCCAGTTCGACGGCTTCGTCTACCCGGCCTTTGATCAGATCGTGAGCCAGGTCGCCAAGCTCCACAAGCGCTCGGATGGCGTGTACACGATGGGGCTCGTGATCCGCCTGCCTTTCCAGGGCGGCATCGGCGCCATCGAGCACCACTCCGAGAGCCCCGAGGCCTACTTCGCCGCGACGGCCGGACTGCGGGTCGTCTCCTGCTCGACGCCCAATGACGCGTACTGGATGATCCAGCAGTCGATCGAGCACGACGACCCCATCATCTTCTGCGAGCCCAAGAGCCGTTACTGGGAGCGGGGCGAAGTCGACATGGAGAACCCGCCGGCGGGACTCTTTGACGCCGTCGTTCGACGTGAGGGGAGCGACGTCACCGTCATTGGTTACGGGGCCTCGGTGAAGACCATCCTGCGCGCCGCCGAAACCGCGGAGGCCGAAGGACTGTCCCTCGAGGTCATCGACGCGCGCGGCATCGCGCCGCTCGACCTCGACACGATGGCCCGCTCGGTCGAAAAGACCGGTCGACTCGTCGTCGTCCAGGAAGCGCCGCATATGGCGTCGATCGGGTCGGAGATAGTCGCCGAGCTCACCCAGCGCTGCTTCTACTCGCTCTCCGCACCGGGGCTGCGGGTGAGCGGCTATCACGTGCCCTATCCGCCATCGAGGATCGAAGAGAACTATCGGCCGACGGTCGACCGGATCCTCGACGCGGTCGACCGAGTAATGGAGTTCGAGAGTTGAGCGAACAGATCTTTCTACTGCCCGACGTCGGTGAGGGCCTCGTCGAGGCCGAGATCGTCACCTGGAAGGTGAGCGAGGGCGACGTCGTCACGCTGAACCAGCCTCTCGTCGACATCGAAACGGCGAAGGCGACTGTCGAGCTGCCGAGCCCGTACGCGGGCACCGTCGTCAAGCTGCACGGCAAGGTCGGCGACGTCATGGAGGTCCACCAGCCTCTTATCACCTTCGAGGTGGGCGGCGACGGGGCGGCAACACCCGCCGCAAGCGCGACGCCGGCCGAACAACCAGCCAAAGTCGAGTCGATCGGCGAGGGCCGCGAGGCGGTGCTCGTTGGCTACGGCGTCGCGAACGAAGACGGCGTCGCGACGCGCACCCACCGCCGTCGTGGCGGACGCGGCGTCGCGACGACGCCACCACCGTCAGAGCCAACGTCGCCCGTCGCCTCACCGAGCACGTCGGCGCTCGCTCCGCGCTCAACGCCGCCCGTGCGCCTCTATGCGAAGCAGCACGGCGTCGACCTCGCGACACTGGCGGGCACCGGCCGCGACGGGCTCATCACCCGCAGCGACGTCGAGCGGGCACTCTCGGGTGCGCCGACGACGACCGCGCCGTCACGTCCGCGTACGCCGATCACCGGCCCGATGGAGAGCTCGAGGTTCGTCGGAAGAGACCTCGAACCCTGGTCGACGGGACCGAAGGAGGAGCGCATCCCCGTAAGGGGTGTGCTTCGCTCGATGGCTGAAGCCATGACCCAGAGCGCGCACAGCGCACCACACGCGTCGGTGTGGGTGCGACTTGACGCGACGAAGACCATGGAACTCCTGGCGTCGCTGAAGCAGCGCCCGAACCTTTCCGACGTGCGACTCTCACCGCTCACGATCGTCGCCATGGCGCTCTGTGACGCCGCTCGCCACTACCCGGGCATCAACTCGAGCTTTGACGCCGATGCGGGCGAGGTGATCGTGCGACGAAGCGTGAACCTCGGCATCGCGGCCGACACGCCGCGCGGTCTCATCGTGCCCAACGTGAAGGGCGCCGACCAGTTGGACCTCGTCTCGATGGCTCAGGCGCTCAACGTCCTCGTCGATAAGGCCCGCGACGGCACGACGACGCCCAACGACATGATTGGCACGACGCTGACGATCACGAACGTCGGGCCGTTCGGCGTGGACGCGGCGATGCCGATCCTGCCGCCCGGGACCGGGGCGATCCTCGCCATTGGCCAGATCGCGAAGGCTCCGTGGGTCGTCGACAACGAGGTTGTCGTGCGCCAGGTCGCCGAGATCGCCATGTCCTTCGATCACCGCCAAGTCGACGGGGCGCTCGCCTCGCGCGTGCTCGGCCACGTTGCTCGCTACCTCGAGGACCCGGCACCGGCGCTGATTGCCGGCTAGTTGCGAAGTGAGTCCAGCGCGCGGTCGGCGTGGGAGTTCATGCTGACCTCGCTCGTGATCACCGTGCGCACCGTCATATCGGTGTCGATGATGAACGTGGCGCGCTTTACCTTCAGCATCCGCAAGGAGCGCTTCACGCCATAGCGGTGGGCGACCTCGCCGTCGACGTCGGCGAGGAGGGGAAAGTCGAGGTCGTTCTTCTTCGCGAACTTCGCCTGGAGCTCGGTCGCGTCCATCGAGATGCCGACCGGCTGGGCGCCGAGGGCCTCAAACTCGACCTCGAGGTCGCGGAAGTGGCACGACTCCTTGGTGCACCCCGGGCTCAGGGCCGCGGGATAGAAGAACAGAACGACCGGGCCGTCTTTCACCATGGTCGAGAGCGTGCGATCGTTCCCGTCCTGGTCCTTCAGCGTGAAATCGAAGGCGACATCGTTCTTCTGCACAAAATGGAGCCTACGCGTCGAGTCGAAAACCGACGCCGCGGATCGTGATCAGATGGCGCGGGTTCGCCGGGTCGTCTTCGATCTTTTGGCGCAAGCGCTTCACGTGCGTGTCGAGCGTGCGAGTGTCGGAGAGCTCGAGTCCCCACCAGAGGGTGTCGAGACAGACCTCGCGCGTGACGACCTGACCGAGTCTCGTCGCGAAGAGTGCGAGCAGATCGAACTCCTTGCGACTGAGCTCGACTTCGCGGTTCTTTCGCGTCACGGTCCGGCGCGTGAAGTCGATGCGCAGATCACCGAACGTGATGACCTCGTCGTCGCTCGCGCCCGAGGGCCGGCGCAACAC
>JBAUSF010000209.1:0-11064 GCA_049581565.1 Acidimicrobiales bacterium | reverse complement strand
GTTCGTGCCCGCGAGCCGCCAGCGACGCGCCCGGACCCACGCCGCAGCGTCACGCTGGTTCCTCTATATCGCCGTCGGCGGAGCGAGCGCCGCGCTCGCCGGAGAGTTCCTGGTGCTGTCGCTCCTCGGGTGCGGGCTGATCGAGTGGTCACTGCAGAGGAGGGAGTCCGCGTCCCACGGGCTCCTTCTCGCCTCTTCTGCGCGCACGCTCGCCGTCTCGGGCACCAGCGCGTTCGGCGGGCTCGCGTGGATTGCCCTCAAGGTGGGAGCACTCAGCTACGGGGGCGGCTTCGTCATCATTCCGCTCATGGAACACGACGTCGTCACCACGTATCACTGGATGACGGCAGCGCAGTTTCTCAGTGCCGTCGCGCTCGGCCAGGTGACCCCGGGTCCAGTGGTCCAGACCATCGCCGTCGTTGGCTACGCCGCCGCCGGCATCGGTGGCGGGCTCTTTGCGGCCGCGATCGCCTTTGCGCCCTCGTTCCTCTTCGTGCTCGCGGGCGGTCGCCGGTTCGCAGAGCTCCGCTCGAACCGGGCCGTGCAGGCGTTCTTCTCGGGCGCCGGTCCCGCCGTGATCGGCGGCATCGCGGGTTCGGCGATACCGCTCGGGCTTTCTCTTCAGTACTACTGGCAGGTCGGCGTGCTCGCCGGAGCGCTGCTCTGGCTCTTTCTCTTTCGCCGAGGCATCGTCAGCGCTCTGCTGATCGCGGGAGCGATCGGCGTGCTGCTCGCCCTCGCCGGCGTCAGGGTCTAAACCGGACGGCTACCTCGAAGCCGACCGCCATCCGCTTCGAGGTAGCCGCTGCCCCCCATCTACAGGGCTTCAGGCCCGCGTTCATTGGTGCGTATGCGCACCACGTGCTCGACGTCGGTGACCCAGGCCATCCCGTCACCGACCGTGTCGGTGCGCGCCGCGTTCACGATCGCCTCGATGAGATCGTCAACGAGCTCGTCGGTGCAGATGATCTCGATCTGGAGCTTGTCGACGAAGTCGAAGACGTACTCCTTGCCGCGAAAGACCTCGATGTGTCCTCCGGTGTGGCCGAAACCGCGCACCTGGCTCACCGTGAGCCCCGTGATGCCCACCGCTTTCACGGCCTCTTTGACCTCGTCGAGCTTGAACGGCTTGACGACGGCAGTGACTAGTTTCATTGCGCTCCTTAGACGTTGTCGGGGTGAGTGTGGCTGGGCGTCAAGACTGGTTCGCCGAAGGTCGGCTCGGGGAAGGCCTCTTCCTCGTGTATTGCAATGTCGCCTTCGCGCAGGGTCTCTTCGTCTTCTCTCAGTCCTCCGACAAGGAACTTAACCACGGTGAAGACGACGAACGTGCCAAAGGCCGTCCAGCAGATGATCCACACCGCGGCGAGGAACTGCTCCCACAGCTGGTGGAACGAGTGGCCGTAGAACCAGCCGGCCACGTGGAAGTTTCCGGCGCCCTTGTAGTGGGCACCCTTCACGCCGTACTCCACCATCCCCGGGTCGGCGAGGAAGCCGACGAGGAGTCCGCCCGTGAGTCCCGCGAACCCGTGGGTGTAGACAACGCCGAGTGCGTCGTCGACCTTGGAGAACGGACGGCACCTCGAGACGTACGTCCAGGCAAACCAGACGATCGACGAGGCCACGACGCCGACGATGATCGCACCGACACCGTTCACCCAGCCCGCGCTCGGAGTGATGGCGACGAGCCCGCAGATCATGCCGTTGATGGCCCCTAGGAACGTGGGCTTCTTCTGTTTGGAGAGGAACATGTCCCAGAACAGCCACGTGAGCAGACCCGCCGCGGTCGCGACGTTGGTGTTGAGCACGGCCGCCGCGGCGTCGGCGCCCGCGTAGAAGGGGTCGCCTCCGTTGAAGCCGTTCCAGCCGAGCCAGAGGATGCCCGCGCCGACAGCGACCATCATCAGGTTGCTCGGAAAGGCGTTCTCCCGATCCTGCCAGCGCCGGGGCCCGACCATCCAGGCGCCGACGAACGCGGCGACGCCGGCCGAGAGGTGGATCACGTACCCACCCGAGTAGTCGACCGCGCCCTTCTGGGAGAAGAAGCCGCCGCCCCAGAGCAGCGCCGCGTTGATGCAGTAGACCATGGTGATCCATAGCGGCACGATGAGCAGCCACGCCTTGAACTTGAGTCGACCGACGAGCGCCCCGAGAAAGAGGATGGGCGTGATCGCGGCGAAGACGAACTGGAAGTACGCGAGCGTCGCGGTCGGGAAGTGGAACGCCACCAGGGTGTTGGCGCCCGAGACGGCCTGACCCTGTTCGGAGCCCGATGTCGCGAGCGGCTCGAAGTGTCCGACGAGCCCGCTCCAGAACGATCCCGTCGGACCGAAGTGCGAGAGCACCCCGAAGGCCATGTTGTAGCCCCAGAGCATCCAGACGATCAGCGTGAGCGAGAAGGCGGAGAACGTCATCAGCATGGTGTTGACGATCCACTTCTTGCGCACGAGCCCGCCGTAGAGGACGGCGAGCCCCGGCAGGCTCATCAAACCGACGAGCGTCGCTGCGACGAGCTGCCACGTATTGTCCCCGGGGTTCAGCCAACTGGGATAGGGAATGTTGGTCACGGCTTCGAGCACGTTCCTCCTTGTTCCTTGGAGGGCGGCGCTGACCTCATCTCGTTGGCATCAGTGTTCCAACCGAGGGTTTCAAAACCGCTAACAACGTGTTTCGGGGGTATGAATAACGCTCCCGATGAGGAATGTCTCAGTTAGAGCGAGCGCTCCATCACCTGGGAGATGTCCATGACCGAGACGTCGTCGCCGCGGCCGTTCGCCTTCACGGCATCGTCGAGCATGATCATGCAGAACGGACAGGCCGTCGAGATGATATCGGCTCCGGTCGCGAGTGCTTCGTCGGTGCGCTCCACGTTGACGCGCTTGCCGATCGTCTCTTCCATCCACATGCGCGCCCCGCCCGCCCCGCAGCAGAACCCTCGCTCTCGGTGGCGCGCCATCTCCACCTTCTTGACCCCGGGGATTGCGTCGAGGACGTCGCGCGGCTGATCGAAGACGCGGTTGTGGCGGCCGAGGTAGCAGGGGTCGTGGTAGGTGACGGTGCCCGTGTAGTTGACCCCGGGGACGAGCCGTCCCGTCGCGACGAGATGGCTCAAGAGCTCCGCGTGGTGGATGACCTCGTAGCTGCCCCCGAGGGCGGGGTACTCGTTCTTCATGGTGTTAAAGCAGTGCGGGCAGCTCGCGACGATCTTCTTCGCGCCGACCTCGTCGAGGGTTGCGATGTTGGCCTTCGCCATCTCCTGGAAGAGGTACTCGTTGCCCATACGACGCGCAGGGTCTCCGGTGCAGGACTCGCGCGGTCCAAGAATCGCAAAGGTAACGCCGGCGCGGTGGAGCATGCGCGCCGTCGACTCGATCTGCTTGCGGCCGCGCTCGTCCAGCGCGCCCGCGCACCCGACCCAGTAGAGGTACTCCACGTCGTCGGGAATGACGTCGTCGACGATCGGCACCTCGAAGTCAAGAGCCGCGAGCCATTCGGTGCGCTTGCTCGAGCCGAGCCCCCAGGGGTCTCCCTGGTTCTCCATGTTGCGCAGCAGCAAGCTCGCCTCGCTCGGAAAGCGCGACTCCATCAACACCTCGAAGCGGCGCATGTCGATGATGGCGTCGACGTGTTCGATGTCGACCGGACACTGTTCGACGCAGCTCCCACACGTCGTGCACGACCAGAGCACCTCGGGGTCGATCGTCGTCGGCACGAGGGTCGCCACGTCACCGGAGCTCTCGCCCGAGAGCAATCGATCGGCCGAGGCGAACATGTTGTCGCGAAGCCCCATGATGAGGAGCTTCGGGCTGAGGGGCTTGCCCGTGGTCCACGCGGGACAGACGCTCTGGCAACGCCCGCACTCGGTGCAGGTCGCCAGATCCAGCATCTGCTTCCAGGTGAAGTCCTCGATCTTGCCGGCGCCAAAAACGGTGTCCTCGCTCACCTGTTCCATGTCCATGTTGGGGGTCTTGTCGAGACCACCGAGGGCGCGCGGCCGACGCGAGACACCGACGTTGATCGGCGCGAGGAAGATGTGCAGGTGCTTCGAGTACGAGACGAAGACGAGAAAGCTCGCGATGACCGCGATGTTGACCAGCACGAACACCGCCTCTAGGACACTGTTCACCCCATAGCCGAGCGGGGCCATCCAGCTCGCCACGAGCTTCGAGGCGAAGGCCCACGATGACGCGAAGTGGGCGTTGAACGCGGGCGTATGAACAGCCGCGGGCGAGGCGAAGGGCGGGAAACGCGAAAAGGGGAAGTGACCAGTGTTGATCTGCGCCGCGCGGTAGAGCAGCAAGGTCACAATGACGAGGGCGATCATCGCGAGGACGAGCCACGCGGCGCCCGTGTGGCTGCCGTAGAAGCGGCTCTCTCGCTGCTTCTTCGCGGGCGCGTTGCGAATTCGGATGACCGTAAAGACCAAGAGCGACACAAGCACGGCCGTCGCGAAGAAGTCCTCGGTGAAGCCGAGCCAGTTGCTCTGGCCGATCCAGGGAATATGGAAGTTGCGATCGAAGAGCGCGCCGTAGACCTCAATGATCGTGAACAGCAGAATGGTAAAGCCCCACATCGTAAAGAAGTGCGCGAGACCGGGCACCGTCCATTTGAGGAGCTTTCGCTGGCCGGCGACTTCGACGACCTCGGCGTCGGCGACCTTCCTGAATCCCTGCCACCGTCGTGGCGCGGGCTGACCCGCGCGGATGAGCCTCGAGAGCCAGTAGAAACGACGTCCCGCGATGGAGAACAAGATGGCCGTGAGGCCGAGACCGATGATGATGCGAGCGAGCACGTTTTCCTCTTTTCAGGCGTTCGGCGTGGGGGGCTTGGTGAAGTTCTCCGAATACCGACTGGGCGTCGGTCCTCGCTGACCGCGGTACTTCGAACCGAGCCCCGACGAACCATAGGGCCGGTCGGCGGGCGTCGACATCTGAAAGAAGCTGATCTGACCGATCTTCATGCCGGGATAGAGCGTGATCGGCAGGTTCGCGACGTTGGAGAGCTCCAGGGTAATGTGACCGTCCCACCCGGCGTCGATGAACCCGGCCGTCGAGTGGATGACGAGCCCCAGGCGACCGAGCGAGCTTTTCCCGTCGAGTCGTCCCACGAGATCGTCGGGCAGGGCGACGCGTTCGGTCGTTGAGCCCAGCATGAACTCGCCGGGATGCAGGATCATCGGCGTGTCGTCGCCGACGTCGATGAGCTCGGTCAGATCCTCTTGGGCCTCGCGTACGTCAATGACCCGCTGGGAGTGGTTGCGAAACACCCGAAAGTACCGGTCGACGTGCACGTCGACCGAGGAGGGCTGCACGCAGTCGTCGCCAAGCGGCTCGATTATCAGTCGACCCTCTGCAAGCGCCTCTTTGATAGACCGATCCGAGAGCACCATCAGGAGGTCACGATACTCGTTAATGGCGCCCCACTTGGGCGGGAACACCGGTATTCAAATCGCGATTAAGAAAGAACGCGCCGGCGGAAGTTTCGGATGCCGAGCCATAGGAACGTCACGCAGAAGCCCACCATCACCGGATAGATGACGTAGAGGTGCATGTGAGGGGCGTCCGAGAAGGCGGCACGCATTCCCTCGTTGACGTAGATCAGCGGATTGATCAGTACCAGGGTCTGCAGCCAGTGAAACCCACCGATCTTGACCGGTGCCAAGCGCGTCCACGGGTAGTACGTCCCGCCGAGGAACGTGATCGGCAAGATGATGAACCCGAACATGAGACCGATGTTGCGCGGCTCGAACGACGTCCCGAGGATGAGGCCGAGTCCCGCCATCATCACGCACGCGAGCGGCACGAGGGTGAGGATGAGGAGCCAGTGCAGCGATACGTCGGCCTTCACGCCCGCGGCGTGCACGACCGACGCGATGGGAAAGACGATGGCGGCCGCGATCAGCCCCTGCACCGCACCCGAGAGGACCTTCGAGATCGCCACCAGCCAGACGGGGCAGGGCGCCTGGACTCGGTCTTCGATTTCGCGCGTGAAGCCGAACTCCTGGGCCATGGTGAGGGCGATTGACTGGACTCCCTGAAACATGATCGATATGCCCACGACACCAGGTACGAGGACAGTGGCGAACGCCGACGCACCGCGCCCGCCGCTCCCTCCGACCGCCTGACCGATCTTGGGAAAGACGAAGAGAAAGACAAAGCAGAGCAGAAAGGGCTGGATCAGCGTGCGGAGCACGAACTCGCGAAAGGTCTTCCTCAAGACGACGAGGTCGCGCAGCATCAGTGCACCGAGCGCTGTGCGACTCGCGTCGAACACCGAGCGAGTCGGTGAGACCACGATCGCAGAAGTCGTGGCGGCGGTACCGGTAGTGGTCATACTTCGCGCAGCTCCTTACCCGTGAGATTGATGAAGACCGTCTCGAGCGTTGGCTCAGCCACAGCTAGATCGATCACGGCGATCCCGGCCGCTTCTGCGATATCCACCACGCGGGGCACCAGCCGGTCGACGCGCTCCACTTGGATCGACACGACACCGTCGACGACTCGCGTGCTCACGACGCCTGGCAGATCGCGCTTGATCACGTCAGCGAGTCGCTCGCCCTCACCCGCAACCTTCACGGTGACAATCGTGTCCGCCCCCACGCTCTCTTTGAGATTGGCGGGCGTGTCGAGCGCCAAGATCTTGCCGTGGTCCATAATCGCGACCCGCGCGCAGAGCTGGTCGGCCTCTTCCATGTAGTGCGTCGTGAGCACCACGGTCTGACCCGTCTCGTTGAGCTCTTGGAGCATGTCCCAGAGCGCGAGACGGCTCTGAGGGTCAAGCCCGGCCGTCGGTTCGTCGAGAAAGAGCACGGCTGGCGAGTGAAAGATTGCGCGCGCGACCATGAGTCGCTGTGCCATACCACCAGAGAGCGCATAGACCGAGGCCTTCGCCCACTTCGAGAGCGAGAAGCTCTCGAGCAGCTCGTCCGATCGCCGTCGCGAGTCCTTTGCGTTGATGCCAAAAAGTCGACCGTGAAAGTACAGGTTCTCCCAGACCGTCAACTGGCGGTCGAGCGTATTTTGCTGCGAGACAATTCCCGAGACCTGCTTGACGAGCGAGGGATGCTTGCGAACATCGACGCCCGCGACGCGGGCCGTACCGGACGTTGGAATGACTCGCGTTGTGAGGATTCCCGCCGTCGTCGTCTTGCCCGCACCGTTTGGGCCGAGCAGTCCGAAGATCTCACCTTGATGGACCTTGAGGTTGAGCTGGTCGACGGCCGGCACATCCATCCCGGGATAGTGCTTCGTGAGATTCTCGGTGCGAATCACTTCGTATTCGTCTAGGACCATCGCTCTTTTTCCGTCCACGTCGCCTCCAGCAAGATTAGGTCCGCGTCGTCGTCACCTACGCCGTCAAGAGGCCTACTCACCGCGCAACGAAGTGGCTCGTCGTGGTGAAACCTTGCAATACTCGCCTTGTGGATGCCGATCATCACCGTCATTAAAGTTGTTCTATGACGAAGGTCAACCCTCTGGAGCCGAAGCACACGCTCAAGACGGAGTGGATCCTCGGCATCGTCGGCGGCGTGATCACTCTCGCCGCACTCGGACTCGGCCGCGCGTTCGGCAAGATCTCACAATCCTCGGTGCAACAGAAGCTCATCGTGTGGGCAGCCGCGCTCGGCATCGTCGTCGCTGGTGCCTACGCAATCGCACACCTGTCGAGGGCAGTCGGGCGTTCGATTGCTCGGCGCTCGAGCATTGGCACCGGTGCCAGTATTCGCCTGGTCACAAGCGGTGTTGGTTACCTCATCTTGATCTTTGCGCTCTTGACCGTGCTCGGCGTCTCGCTCGACCACCTCCTCATTGGCGCCGGCGTCGCGGGCATCATCCTCGGCGTCGCGGCTCAGCAGAGCCTCGGCAACGTCTTTGCCGCCATCGTCATGTTGGTGGCACGCCCATTCGTCGTCGGTGACATGATTCGCATCCGCTCCGGCGTCACGGGTGTTCTTGACGTGCGCGTACTCGGCATCGGTCTGACGTACGTCACGGTCATGACCGACGACGGACTCTTGAGGGTGCCGAACTCGCTGCTGCTTGCGTCGGGAATCGGTCAACTTCGCCCCGGCGCCACACCCATCCCGTCGCCGAAGCCAACGCCTCCCCCGAACGCGGTACCGCCCGCTGAACCTCCGGTGTCAACGTCGAATTCCCCAGCACCAGGGTCCACGCCGATGCCGCCCGTGGCTCAACCTCCCGCTAGGTCGCGATCGAGCGCAAGCTCAGAATCAAGCAAAAAGAATTCTTCACCCGCGGATGACTAGAGAGACGTGTGTATGGAGATTCTCCCGCCGACAGTCAGCTAAACGACGATCATGCGATTCGAAGTACGATAATCCCCACGCGGGCGTAGTTCAGCGGCAGAACATCAGCTTCCCAAGCTGAGAACGCGAGTTCGATTCTCGTCGCCCGCTCCAACGATTCAGTTTCTCAATTCACTAAGTTGGGTCACGTCAGCAGTCAGGTCGAGATCTTCGTCAGCGGCTTAATCGCTGACAGAGTCTTTCCTAGTTCGCGACGAGCGATCTCGCGGTCATATCGGTCCTGGAGGTTCATCCAGAATCCTTCGCTCATCGAGAAGAAACGGGAGAGACGTAGGGCGGTATCGGCGGTAATACGGCGTTTGCCAAGCACGATCTCGTTGACTCTCCGAGGTGAGACGCCGATGGCTCTGGCGAGCGCGTTCTGGCTAACTCCAAGTGGAGCCAGAAACTCCTCCTTGAGTACCTCCCCGGGAGTAATTGGGTCAATAATCTTCGTCGTCATAATTTTCACCTCAGTGGTAGTCGACAATTGTCACGTCTTCAGGTCCAGCGGCGGTCCAGCGAAAGCAGATTCGCCACTGCTGATTGATTCGAATACTGTGCTGGCCCGCGCGGTCCCCCTTAAGATTCTCGAGCCGGTTTCCGGGCGGCACGGTCAAATCCTGCAGTTCTTCCGCAGCGTCCAGAATTAAGAGCTTTCGCACCGCTGATCTCAGGAGTACTGAATCAAATACCCGAACCTGCTCTCGGTGCCATACTCGCTCGGTTGTCTTGTCTCCAAACGACTGCAGCACAGCACCTAGTATAACGCATAACGTTATTGGTCTCAAACCGAGTTCGGCACTTCGAATTGCCTGACGGAGACCGGCCAGCGTTCTTCGATAGATCCTCGAGGTCGAGCGAGCCTGGAGCGCCCGTCTGACGCCCGAGCGACGCCAATGCGGACGGGCGGCCAAGATAAGTGGTACCTGACCAGCATATTTGCTCCTCGATAGTCTGAGCGGCCCTCAGCTTCCCTCGCTGAGAACGCGAGTTCGATTCTCGTCGCCCGCTCCAAATGGGCTAGTTCGATTCTCATCCGGCGAACAAGATTAGGACTCCTATGGCCTGATTCAGATGTTCAAGGTGTATCGAATATTTCGTGAGTGCCAATACGGCGCCAAACGACGTGAGGCTCTCCTGTCACCATTGAATCGCCATACTCGAAGGTTGCGCGTCCGTCAGGGGCCCAGGTCATTTCGAAAATTCCCGAGGCGCCTTTAATGCCCTTAACGCGGAGCCCCTTCCGAAAGACACGTTGCCGTTGCAGGTCCTCCACGAACTGAGCGATGGCTAAAAGGAAGAGTGCTTGATGCTCTCGGCTCAGACCATCGAAGTCCTTGCCGAAACGCGCCAGCCATGCGTACGTTGGCAACGTTCCTTACAACTTCTTCGAACGCGTCGGCTTTGATCGCTTTGCGAGCGCGCCGAGCAGCTCATCGCCGGAAGCGAAAGTACTGACCCTCTTGGCGGTACGATCGACGTCGGCTTCGCGCTCGCCCGCCTGCCAATCGGTCGTCCAGAACCACGCTTGCGTAGCGTCGATGAGTTTCTTTGGCCGCAAGAGAATTCCATCGGGCGTTATCTCGGCATCCAAGAGATCACCCTCTTCTAGATGCGCGGCGCGGCGCACATCCTCAGGAAGCGTAATTTGACCCTTGGCCCGCAGCGTAGTTCTCGACATACATCAAATCATACTATTGGAGAATCAGAATTTCCAATTTTCGTACTTTCGATTGCTTCGCGCCTCGCCGCCTCACCGCCTCACCGCCTCACCGAACCAAGCTCAGACAAACCGTATTCCGGCAAAAGCCTTATTTATCCAACACTGACAACTCCCGCTGATGAAATATCCACCAGTTTTCCGTTGGATTCGAATACCTGCTTCCAGGCTGAGAACGCCAGTTCGATTCTTGTCGCCCGCTCCATAGATGCTCTCCAGGGGCAGCGGGGGCAAAGCACGTCCGCTGCCTGTCAGCCAACACGGAATCAGGGCCTAATCTCCGCAGTTCACGGCGACGCTCAGCGCAGAACAGATCTGTCGCATCCGTTCGTCGCTCAGTCGCCCGATCCATTCAACCAGCACTGCGGTCGACACGCTCTCTACCGAATCGAGATTGACCACGCACCGACGCGTCACCGGATCCTCGCCGGGCTCAAGAGACACCTCGCTCGCCAAATTACGAACGGTCGTCGTGCAGGGCGCAATCAGCGTCCGTCGCAGTCGCGGAATGGCGGCGTCACGAGACATCACGACAACTGGCCTCTTCGCAATGTCGGGTAATTCGCACCACCAGAGTTCACCCCGCGAGGGTTGACCGATCACGACGACCCTGCCGCCTCTCGAAACGAGCTGAGGCTTCCCCACTCGTCAGGCTCGTCCGGTGGAATCAAGTCATAGGCGGCGTAATCCGCATCGATCTCTCTCGCACGATTGCTCGCAGCCAGGGAACGAAGCGCCTCGTCGAGCAAGGTTGCGTCGTTGCTCCCGGGACGCAGTCGACGTGCTTCGGCGATCAATTCGCCGTCCACGGTGGTACTTACTCTCACTCTAGTCATGCCATAACTATAGCATCGTTATGCCCCAAAGCTAGCCCGTCGGCCCCTCTTCTCGCCTTCTAGCGCGGCGCCCGCCTGACGACCAGGCGTTGCAATACCAACTCTGCGGAAGCGGGGACTGGCGCTTGACGAGCGATTGGCAAAACAATGTGCAGGCGACATGCAGCTTCCCAGGCTGAGAACGCGAGTTCGATTCTCGT
>JBAUSF010000208.1:0-2159 GCA_049581565.1 Acidimicrobiales bacterium | reverse complement strand
TGTGGAAAAGATGCGACTAAGTGGTTGGTATGTGAACGTCTCGCGTCAATTTTGGTGGATAAGTGTCCCAAATCTGGGTATAAGTTTTTGATTTCCCTCTTCGGCCTTGGTGAGGAGAAAAATCTCTGGCACAGTATCACTCGTAGTTCACGTAGTACCTGCCAACGATTCTTCGAACCGCAAGGAGAGAAGGAAGTGGGGGGATGAGGGGCCTCGCAAGAGGAACGGATTCCTTCCGACGGGTAGCGGAGTTCGGTCCGCTGCACGGAACCGGCGATGACGTGAAGTGCCTGCCGTCAGTGATGTTCTGTCCGACACGGAACATAATTGGCGTGCCTCGGAAACCCCGAGGGGCGGGTGAGCTTCGGCTCACTGGTCACTCGGGGTTTTCGGCCGTCTGGACGCTAAACAATCCAGTATCGGCGGAGTTCGATGGGATCGCCCTCCCAGGCGGAAGCGAACGACTCCAAGACGCCACCGTTGTGTTCGATCGCGCGAAACGAGCCCACATTGTCCTTTTCGCACGTCACGAGCACCGCGTCGACGCCTTCCGCGCGAATGACGATGAGCGCCTGACGCAAGATCTCCGTTGCATAACCCTTTCGGCGATGAGCCCGCGCCACGCCGTAGCCAATGTGGCCGCCTCGTTCCGCGAGAAAATCGTTGAGCTCAAATCGAAGTGATGCACGTCCGACGATCTCTCCGTCAACGTCAGCGACGAGTTGGGTTCCCCGTACGTAGTGCGGCGGAAGATTCAGTCCGCGACGCTGGTCCTCGATCGACGAGAGAAATGCTGGCCACGGCATCCCAGGCTCAAAGCCGAGCAGAAAGTGAAAGCCTTCGCCGAGCATTGCTTCGTGGAGAGCGACGGCCGCCACTTCGTCGCGTGTCTCATACGGGCGAAGTCGAAGCGGCATCGATGTACGTTAATGGCGAGGTGCGTGATCGCGTGTGCCGGGGAAGCGGAACATCAAAACAGCGACTGCGGCTCAACGGGCTCGGTGAGTTGAGGGCCGTCATTCCTCACCGAGCCAACGGCCGTGTTCACCCCGTAGTGCGTGAGCGTGCCCTTCGGGGCTGGGCGAAGAAGAAGCTGGCGCTCGTCGGGGCTGTGCTCGGCGACGTCGAGCCATGTGTTGACGTCGCCGAGACTCAACACCACGGGCATGCGGTCGTGGAGTTCATCCAGGTCGTCGCCCGGGGTGGTCGTGATCACGGTGCACGTCTTGAGGGGCTCGGCGTTCGCGACGGCGTCGTTGCGCCAGTATTCGTAGAGCCCGGCTAAGAGGAGGGGCTCTTCGTCCACGCGCGTGAAGTAGTGCGGCTGGCGGTGGCGTCCGGGGCGGTGGTCCCATTCGTAGAAGCCGTCGACGGGGATCACGCAGGGACGCTTCGCGAAGGCGCTGCGAAACGACGGCTTCTCGGCGACCGTTTCGGCGCGAGCGTTAAAGAGCCGGTTGCCGATCGAGGGGTCTTTCGACCAACTCGGCACGAGCCCCCATCGGTAGCGATCGAGGATGCGGGTCTCGTCGTGCTCGGTGACGCCAAAGAGCGTGCGCTGGGGACCGACGTTCCAACTCGGTGGCTGGTCGGGATCGAGCCCCGCGGCGAGGGCCGCGTCGAGGAACCGGGCGAGGTGGGCTGGCGGGGTGAAGAGAGCGATGCGACCACACATCTCTCCAGTTTGCCGATATTTTCGGTCTCTGGCGCGTGTAGCGAGGAGTGGCTACGCTACGAACATATGTTCGCTTTTTCGCCTTCTCGACCCGTCCTCTCTCCCGAACTGATCGCGAGCGTGCGCCCCGTGTCGCTCGCGAAGAGCCGTACTGTTCCCCTCGGGGACCCCTGGCGCGGTCTCGTACCCGAGGGGGGGCTGCGACGCGGTTCGACCGTCGTGGTCGAGGCACCAGTCGGTCTCGGCGGTCTCAGCCTCGCGCTCAGCCTCGTGAGCGAGGCCAGTACACGCGGTCACTGGGCCGCCGTTGTCGGCGTCGACGACCCGGGCGTCGTGGCGATGGTCGAGCTCGGCATCGATCTACGTCGCGTGCTCTTCGTCCCGCGCCCGAGGGGGGCGTGGGCGGAGTCGACGGCCGATCTGCTCGACGGCGTTGACCTCGTGCTCGTGCGTCCGCCATCGCGCCCCAGTCACGGCTCGGCTC
>JBAUSF010000207.1:0-10863 GCA_049581565.1 Acidimicrobiales bacterium | reverse complement strand
GGCGATGCCTCCGCAAGCGACAGCGAGGCCGGCGAGGAGGTCGTCCCCGAGGTCGCCGAGACGACCGACGAGGATCAGTCGGCGAGCGACGAAGCACCAGAGACCCCAGAGGAGACCAACTGATGGGCCAGAAGGTCAACCCCTACGGCTTCCGTCTGGGCATCACGACGGATTGGAAGTCGCGCTGGTTCAAGGAGCGCGGCTACAAGGACCTCGTCATCGAGGACTGGAAGATCCGCGACTACCTGACCCGCCAGCTCGAAAGCGCGGCGGTGAGCCGCATCGAGATCGAGCGCAACTCCGACCGGGTGCGCGTCGACATTCACACCGCGCGCCCGGGCATCGTGATCGGCCGGCGCGGAGCCGAGGCGGAGCGGCTGAAGAAGGACCTGGAGAAGATCACGGGCCAGAAGAACAAGATCTCGCTCAACATCCAAGAGATCAAGCAGCCCGAGCTCGACGCGGCGCTCATCGCCCAGGGGATCTGCGACCAGCTGCTTCGCCGCGTGGCGTTTCGCCGCGCGATGAAGCGCGGCATCCAGACCGTCCAGAAGGCGGGCGCACTCGGTGTGCGCATCCAGGCCTCGGGTCGTCTCGGTGGCGCCGAGATGTCGCGCCGCGAGTCCTACCGTGAAGGGCGCGTGCCGCTGCACACGCTTCGTGCGGACATCGACTACGGCTTTCGCGAGGCACGGACCTCGACGGGCCGCATCGGCGTGAAGGTCTGGATCTACAAGGGCGACATCCTGCCCTACCAGCTCACGAACGACGAGAAGATCGTCCGCGAGGCGGCGATGGCCGCCGGTGACGCCGTGCCGGTTGGCGCGACGCCCACGACGCCGAAGGGCGTCGTGCGCGCGGGTGGCGGACGCCGTCGCGTCGATGTCGAGCCCACGACCGAAGTGGCCCTCGAAGCAGAGGCCGTCGTCGAGAACGCGGACGCCTTGATCGACGGCACCGTCGCTGACGTAGCCGTTGCCGACCTGCTCGCCTCCACCCCCGAGGTCGAAGCGCAGCTGAGCGTCGAAGAGGAGATCGAGCGCCGCACGGCTTCAGAGCACAGTGACGCGCCGCACTTTCGAAAGGACGCGGAGTAATCATGTTGATGCCTCGCAAAGTGAAGCACCGTAAGCAGATGCGTGGTCGCCGAGCCGGTATGGCTAAGGGCGGCGTCGACCTCAACTTCGGCGACTTCGGTATCCAGGCTCTCGAGTCGGGTTGGGTCACCGCGCGCCAGATCGAGGCCGCACGTATCGCCATGACCCGCCACGTGAAGCGTGGAGGAAAGGTCTGGATTCGAATCTTTCCCGACAAGCCCGTCACCCAGAAGCCCGCCGAGACCCGCATGGGTTCGGGTAAGGGCAACCCGGAATTCTGGGTCGCCGTCGTGAAGCCCGGGCGCGTCCTCTTCGAGCTCGGTGGCGTTGACGAGACCCTCGCGCGCGCCGCCATGGAGCGCGCCATCCAGAAGCTGCCGATCAAGGCGAAGTTCGTGATTCGTCCCGGCACCCACGGCACCCCGGAGGTGACGATCTAATGGCTAAGACCAGCGAACATCGCGCAGAGATGCGCCGCCTCGGAGACAGCGAGCTACTCGGACGCTTGGGAGAAGCCCGTCGCGAGCTCTTTAACCTCCGCTTCCAGCTGGCGACCGGCCAGCTCGACAACCCGGCTCGTCTCGCCACCGTCAAGAGGGACATCGCCCGACTGTCGACGTTCCTGCGCGAACGCGAGATCGCGGCCGCCGAAGCCCTAGAAGAAGGTGGACAGTCATGAGTGACGAAACCAACTCGACCCGACCCAATCCGCGCAAGGTGCGTGAGGGCATTGTCGTCTCGGACAAGATGGACTCGACCCTCGTCGTCGCCGTGAACGAGCGCGTCAGCCACGCGCGCTACGGCAAGACCGTCCAGCGCACGAAGAAGCTCTACGTGCACGACGAGAAGAACGAAGCGAAGATCGGCGACCGCGTGCGCGTCCAAGAGACGAGGCCGCTCTCGAAGCTGAAGCGCTGGCGTCTCACCGAAGTCGTGGAGCGTGCGCGATGATCCAGCAGGAAAGCCGACTGAAGGTTGCCGACAACTCGGGTGCGAAGGAAGTCCTCTGCATCCGCGTGCTCGGTGGATCGCGCCGTCGCTACGCCTCGATCGGTGACGTGTTCATCGCCACGGTGAAGGACGCAATTCCCGGCGCCGCGGTGAAGAAGGGCGACGTCGTGCGATGCGTCGTCGTGCGCACCGCCAAGGAGAAGCGTCGTCCCGACGGCTCCTACATCAAATTCGACGAGAACGCCGCAGTCTTGATCAACGATCAGCTCCAGCCGCGCGGGACCCGCATCTTCGGGCCCGTAGGGCGTGAGCTTCGCGACAAGAAGTTCATGCGCATCATCTCGCTCGCTCCGGAGGTGTTGTGATGAAGATTCATAAGGATGACGACGTGATCGTCCTCACGGGCAAGTTCCGTGGGCAGCGCGCACGCGTCGAAGAGGCGCTGCCGAAGGTGAACAAGGTCATCCTCGACAACCTCAACATCGCCAAGCGCGCGACCAAGCAGACCGGTCGCACGATGCAGGCGGGCATCATTGACAAGCTCATGCCGCTCAACGCCTCGAACGTGGCCGTCTGGTGCCCGAAGCACAAGGGTCCCGCGAAGATCGGCTACCTGGTCGAGGACGACAAGAAGTCCCGCGTCTGTCGCAAGTGTGGAGAACTCCTATGACAACCGCTACTCGACCCCGCCTGAAGGTGCGCTACGACGAGCAGATTCGTCAAGCGCTCAAAGAAGAGCTCGGGCTCGTCAACATCATGCAGGTTCCGCGCCTCGAGAAGATCGTCCTCAACTCGGGCGTCGGGCGGGCGACCCAGCAGGCGAGCCTGCTCGAGGGCGCCCAGCGCGACCTCGAGCTCATCACCGGCCAGAAGCCGGTCGTGACGCGCGCGAAGAAGTCGATCGCGAGCTTCAAGCTTCGAGAAGAGCAGCCGATCGGCGTGAAGGTGACCCTGCGCGGGGATCGCGCCTGGGAGTTCTTTGACCGTCTGCTCAGCCTCGCGATCCCGCGTATTCGCGACTTTCGCGGGCTGTCGCCGAAGTCCTTCGACGGGCACGGCAACTACACCTTTGGTGTGAATGACCAGCTGATCTTCCCCGAGATCGACTACGACAAGATCGACGCGCCGCGTGGCTTTGACATCACCATCGTCACCACCGCCGCGAACGACGAGCAGGGTCGCGCGTTTCTGCGCGCCTACGGCTTCCCCTTCAAGCAGGAGAATCGATAAGCATGGCGAAGAAAGCCCTTCGAATCAAGCAGAAGCAGACCCCGAAGTTCTCGACGCGCGCCTACACGCGCTGCGAGCGCTGCGGCCGGCCGCGTTCGGTCTACCGCAAGTTCGGCCTGTGCCGGATCTGCCTGCGCATGATGGTCCACGCCGGCGAGATTCCGGGCGTGACGAAGGCAAGTTGGTAGGAGGACAGCTATGACTATGACTGACCCCATTGCCGACATGCTCACGCGCATTCGCAACGCGAACTCTGCGATGTTCGACAGCGTGAAGATGCCCAGCTCCAAGCTGAAGGAGAGCTTGGCGAAGGTCCTCGAACGAGAGGGCTTCATCGCCGGCTTCACCATCACCCAAGAGCCCAACAAGCCCGGTGCCACCTTGGAGATTGCCCTCAAGTACTCCGAGGACCGCAAGAAGACCATCATCGGTATCAAGCGCGTCTCGAAGCCGGGACTGCGCATCTACAAGAAGTGCGACCAGATGCCCAAGGTCCTCGGGGGCGTCGGGGTGGCGGTCGTGTCGACGAGCCACGGCCTCATGACCGACCGCGAAGCGCGCAAGGCCAAGTTAGGCGGCGAGGTGCTCTGTTATGTGTGGTAATCGCCGCGAAGTGGAGGTTCACTAATGTCGCGAATCGGACGTAATCCCATCGCCGTGCCAGCGAACGTCACGGTGAGCGTGGCGGGTGACGAGGTGACCGTGAAGGGTCCGAACGCCACCATGACCCGTCACATCCCCGACGGCATCTCCCTCGCCCAAGAGGGTGACACGCTCGTGGTCGATCGTCGCAGTGACGAGACCAACCACAAGGCCCTGCACGGCCTCACCCGCACGCTCGTGGCCAATATGGTCACGGGCGTCACGAACGGCTGGACGAAGGAGCTCGAGATCATCGGCGTTGGCTACCGGGCGGCTTCGGCCGGACCCGGCGCGCTCGACCTCGCCCTCGGCTTCAGCCATCCCGTCAAGTTCGTCGCCCCCGAGGGTGTCACCTTCGAAGTCCCGTCGCCCACGAGGATCATCATCAAGGGCCCGGACAAGGAGATTGTCGGCCAGGTCGCGGCGAACATCCGCAAGCTTCGTAAGCCCGAGCCCTACAAGGGCAAGGGCGTGCGCTACCTCGGTGAGCGAGTAGCGCGCAAGGCAGGAAAGGCCGCAAAGTAATGGCACGCACCACCCGCGAACTCCGTCAACGCCGTCACCGTCGTCTGCGCAAGATCATCTCGGGCACCCCCGAGCGCCCGCGCGTCGCGGTCAGCCGCACGAACAAGCACATCTCGGCTCAGATCATCGACGACGTCAACGGCCGCACGCTGGCGGCTGCGTCCTCGGTCGAGGTCGGCCTTCGTGACGTGACCGGCGGCAACGTCGAGGGCGCCAAGGCCGTGGCGGCGCTGCTGGCGACCCGAGCCAAAGAGGCCAACATTGCCATGGTGGTCTTTGACCGCGGTGGCTTCGACTACCACGGCCGAGTGGCGGCGTTCGCCGACGCCCTTCGCGCCGGTGGACTGGAGTTTTAATGAGTGAAGTAGAGCAGTTCGAAGAACGCACCATCAAGGTGAACCGAGTCTCCAAGGTCGTAAAGGGCGGACGTCGCTTCTCCTTCACCGCCCTTATGGTGATCGGTGACGGCAAGGGTCGCGTCGGCCTCGGCTACGGCAAGGCCAAAGAAGCCGGCCTCGCCGTGCAGAAGGGGATCGAAGAGGCTCGCAAGAACCTCTTCGACGTGCCCCTCGCCGGATCGACCATCGTCTATCCAGTCATCGGCAGCGCCGGGGCCGGACGCGTCTTGATGAAGCCTGCCGCCCCCGGAACCGGGGTCATCGCGGGCGGGGCCGCGCGCGCGATTCTCGAGATGGCCGGCGTGAAGGACATCATCGCGAAGTCCCTCGGTTCGCCGAACGGCATCAACGTGGCCCACGCCACGATCGAGGGCCTGAAGCAGCTGCGCCGACCCGAGGAGCTCGCGGCGCTGCGCGACAAGCCAGCCGACGAGATCATCCCCTCGGGAACCCTGCGCGCCTACCGCGAGCGCCAACGCGAGGGCGACCTCTTTAAGGTTACGGAGGGTTAGTAATGTCGTTGAAGGTCACCCAAGTTCGTTCGTCGATCGCGACCAAGCCCAAGCACCGCGGAACGTTGCGTGCGCTCGGGCTGCGTGGCATCGGCCAGTCCAACGTGCTGCCCGACCGCCCCGAGATTCACGGGATGATCGCTCGCGTTGTGCACCTGATCAAAGTGGAAGAGGTCTAGAGATGAAGCTGCACGATCTCAAGTCACCTGAAGGCTCGACGCACCGCAAGAAGATCGTCGGGCGCGGCATCGCGGGCAAGGGCGGCAAGACGGCCGGCCGTGGCACCAAGGGCCAAAAGGCCCGCCGCCAGATCCCCGCCGGCTTCGAAGGTGGTCAGCTCCCCCTGATGGAGCGCATACCGAAGCTGAAGGGGTTCACGAACCCGTTCCGCGTCGAGTACACGCCCGTCAACCTGGACGCCCTCGTCAATCTCGGCGTCGCCGAGATCAACCTGGACGTCCTCGTTCAGCGCGGCCTCGCTCGCAAGAAGGACCTCGTGAAGGTCCTCGGCCGCGGCGAGCTCGCGACCGCGCTCAACGTCTCGGCTCACGCGTTCTCCGCGTCGGCGAAGTCGGCCATCGAAGGAGCGGGCGGCACCACGACCGTGCTCGAGCTGCCCTTCTCGGTCCGTCCGGCCGCGTCAGGCAACCAACACCAAAACCGGTAGGGATTCAACGTGCTCCAGCGCCTGGCGAACATCTTTCGTGTCCCCGACCTTCGTAACAAGGTCCTCTTCACGATTGGCGTCATCTGCCTCTACCAGGCCGGGGCGAACATCCCGATCCCCGGGGTGAGCTGGTCCCAGGTCCGACTTCTTCAGAGCAAGGCCGGCGCGAGCGGGGCACTCGGGTTCCTCAACCTCTTCTCGGGTGGTGCGCTCACGAGGCTCGCGGTATTTGGTCTCGGGGTCATGCCCTACATCACGAGCTCCATCGTGATCCAGCTGCTCACGACGGTGATCCCGAAGCTGACCGAGTGGCGCGATCAGGGTGCCGTTGGTCAAAAGAAGATCACCCAGACGACCCGCTACCTCACGATCGGCCTCGCGCTGCTCCAGTCAACCGGTCTCATCTACGCCTTCCACGGACACGACGAGGCCCTGCTCGGCTTCGACATCAACCTGATCCCGAAGTTCTCCCTCGCGCTCGGGCTCTTCATGGTGCTCATTCTCACCGCCGGCACGGCGTTCGTGATGTGGCTCGCCGAGCTCATCACCCAGCGCGGCGTCGGCCAGGGGATGAGCCTGCTCATCTTCGCGAACGTCGTCTCGTCGCTGCCCTCGGGCGGCAAGGCGGTCTGGGCGGAGGGCGGTCCCTACAAGTTCTTCGTCATCCTCGCCGTCTCGATCGCGCTCTTGGTACTCATTGTCTTCATGGACAACGGTCAGCGGCGCATCCCGGTCACCTTCGCCCGCCGCGTTGTCGGTCGGCGCGAGATGGGCGGCAACTCGACCTACATACCCTTGAAGGTCAACCAGTCGGGCGTGATCCCGATCATCTTTGCGAGCTCGGTGCTCTACATCCCGATTCTCCTGTCGAACATCGTGCCCTGGGCGAGCTTCCAGCACTTCGTGACGAACTCGCTGCAGCCGACGAACTTCTTCTACATCACGTCTGACTTCTTGCTCATTCTCGCCTTCACCTTCTTCTACGTCTACATCGCCTTCGAACCCCATCAGCAAGCGGAGATGCTCCGCCAGCAGGGCGGTTTCGTGCCCGGCATTCGACCGGGGATGCCGACCGAGAAGTACTTCTCGCGCATGCTCTCGCGCCTCACGGTCGTCGGAGCCGTCTTCCTCGCCTCGGTCGCGGTCATTCCGAGCATCTTGATGGCGCTCTGGAGCATCAACAAGTTCCCGTACTACGGCACCACGCTGCTCATCGCCGTCGGCGTGTCGCTCGAGACGATGCGCCAGATCGACTCCCAGCTCATGATGCGTAACTACGAAGGCTTCCTGAAGCGCTAGTCATGACCGGCCCACTCCATCTCGTCGTCCTGGGCAAGCAGGGCGCCGGCAAGGGAACCCAGAGCCAGGGTCTCTGCGAGCGCTACGGTCTCGCGCACGTCTCTACCGGCGACATCTTGCGCGCCGCCGTCGCGGCGGGCACGCCGCTCGGACTCGAAGTGAAGTCCATCCTCGACTCGGGCCAGCTCGTCTCCGACGAGCTCGTGAACCGGCTGGTCGAAGACCGCCTGAAGGAGCCCGACGCCGAGCGCGGCGCCGTCCTCGACGGCTTTCCGCGCAACATCGGCCAGGCCCAGGCGCTCGAGCAATTCCTCCTGCCGGGCGGCGTCAAGCTCTGCATCTACGTCGACGTGCCCAACGAGCTCGTCCTCGAGCGACTCTCGTCGCGGCGTGTCTGCCAGGAGTGCGGCACGATCTACACCGATACCGACATCGCCGCCCTCTCGGGAACGTGTGAGGTCTGCGGGGGCGACGTCATCCAGCGCAGCGACGACAAGCCCGAAGTGATCGCCGAACGCCTCGCCACCTTCGAGCGCGACACCTTTCCGCTCCTCTCCTTCTACGAGTCGCGCAATCTGCTCGTGAAGGTGAACGGCGACCAGAAGGTCGAGAAGGTCGCGGCCGACATCGATGAACTGCTGACTTCACGTGGTCTGGTGTGATTCGTTCCAAGGACGAACTCGACAAGATGCGCAAGGCCGGCAAGGTCGTCGCGGAGATACACGAAGTGACGCGCGCCGCCATTCGTCCTGGCGTAACGACGATGGATCTCGACAAACTCGCCGCTGACGTGCTCGAAAAGCGAAACGCTCGCTCGAACTTCCTCAACTACCACGGATTTCCTGCGGTGATCTGCACGAGCCCGAACGACATGATCGTCCACGGCATCCCCGGTGACTACGTCTTGCAAGAAGGCGACATCATCTCGATTGACGCGGGTGCCATCGTCGAGGGCTATCACGGCGACGCCGCCTACACCGCCCCCGTTGGCGAAGTCAGCTCGACCGCGAAACGGCTCATCGAAGTGACCGAGCGTTCGCTCTGGGCGGGCATCGACCAGCTCGTCGTCGGAAACCGCCTGCACGAAGTGGGTCGCGCGGTCCAGCAGGTCGCCGAAGCCGCCGGATTTTCGGTCGTGCGCGAATACGTGGGCCACGCCATTGGCACCGAGATGCACGAGAGTCCCCAGGTACCCAACTACTGGCCGGGATCACCAGGCCCGAAGTTGAAGGCCGGCATGGTCTTCGCCGTTGAGCCGATGGTGAACGTCGGCACCTACGAAACGTTTGTGCTCGACGACGAGTGGAGCGTGATGACTCGCGACGGAAAGCTCTCTGCCCACTTCGAGCACACGATTGCGGTGACGGATAACGGACCTGAGGTCTTCACTCTCGCGTGAGGGTTCAAGTCGGGTCTCCGACACGAAATATCTGATAATCTGATTTCATGACAGAAATTAGCGCCACCGAGGCTGCGAGAAATTTTGCGGAGTTGCTCGATGCGGTAGAACACAAGGGCGAACGAATTCTCATTGCCCGACGAGGTCGAGTGGTCGCCCAAATTGAGCCGGTTGCCAGGGGGCGCGGGGCAGATGTCAAGTCCTTGCTAAAGCGCCACCCGGCTGACGTTGAATGGTTAAACACTGTTCGCGAAACGCGGGACTTGGTCTTCTCGGAGGAACGGTTCTGAGCAGACTGCTACTAGACACGACCTTCCTCATCGACGCGGAAAGGTCGGACGCCAGTCTTGACGACGTCATCGACGATGACGACGACATCGCAGTGGCCGCTATCACAGTGGCGGAGTTGCAGGTTGGCGTTGAGTTGTCCAAGGGAAAGACCCGGCAGCGCCGCCAGGGCTTGGTCGACGACGTCACGGCGTTTCTCCCGATCGTTGACTATGACCTTGCGGTGGCGCGAGCTCATTGTCAACTTCTCGTGGCAGTTCGACGTCAGGGGCGACCAAGGGGGGCGCACGACTTGATCATCGCGGCGAGCGCGCTCTCGTCTAATCGACTGTTGGTCACCGCCGACCGAACTGCTTTCAAGGATCTACCTGGCGTGACGTCTCTATTTCATCGGTGACCGTTCGAAGAATCTCCTTCGATCGCACCACCTTCTCTCCGCCACGGCCTTGCTGCCCCGCCGCTTCTGAGCAAGTGAGCGTGATGACGTTCGAGCGCGCCTCAGCCGACGAATGCTCAGACGCAGCGCCGTTAGTCGACAGCGTCCAGAGCCCGAGTTCGACGCCGACGAGTGTGCCAATTACTGCCTTTGCGAGTCTCACCAACAGGCACAGTAGACCTCGACTCAGATATGCCGCATTGCGGCACGAGTCTTCCGTTGCGAACGCAACTCACCGGTCAATTCGCCCGATGCAGTCCTCCAGCCGGCTCTATCGCCATGAGCCAAAAGTTTTCCGAGAAATGCGGGAATGCTTGGCTGCAGATCGATTGCGCCGGGTTTTCGACGCGAGGTCTTCTTACCCCACTAATCGCCGGTGAGAGATTGCAGACCTGTTGCGTCGGGTCTCAGACACCAAGATTTTCTCGCGCCCGAACTGCGGACGCAATACTTAAAGCCTATGAAACCGCCCCCTGCTAAGAGGTCGCCGTCAATTGAAACTTCGTCTTGTGGTTTCCGCTGACACCACTGAATCGCGCGGTCAATCTATAGGTGCCAGTTGGGATCCGAGTCGATGGCGAACCCGATCGCTGATCCCATTCGAGCGTCCTCGCATACGTGGCTCCGGGCCTAAGCGAGTGTGCTATGAGGTATAAGGCGCACACTCCAGGCTGGTCGTTGGCATAGCAGCTGCTCCACACCACATCGCCTCGAGAGTTCGTAACGGTGAGGAAGGGAGAGGTCGGGCCGATATCCACGCTGCACGTCGTGGCCGAAGCGTTTCGCACGGACGACGTCATCACCACTTTGATTCCTGGTCCGTAGCTCCGCTTGTTCGTTGAAACGTGTTCCTTTATGTCAGACGTCGAACAAGTCGGCACTCTCTTGCTCGCTGCGCCGGCACTCACTGCGAACCCTCGTGCAGACGAGACGAAGCCCGCCGACATGATCACTGCGAAAGCAAGCGCCACCCCGGGGCCGTAGCGACCTCGTAGCGGTCGCCAAAGTCCGATTCGAAAGGCGAGCCAGTTTAGGATCATAAGATTTCTCCGATAGTTGATGGTACGGTTCCCGCGCCTGATCGTTCGTGACAAAGTTGAACGCAGACCAACGTATGTTGTCCGCCGTTCTCTTGAAGAGAAATTAGTCGCCGGGTGGTGAAAGGAGGACTCTCGTTGGCGCTGTCTCTCGAAGTACTCTGGACAGATTGCATCAAGAATCGAAGACGTGTGAACGCCCTGAACGCACCCTCCAACTGGCAAAGGACAGTGAACTAAATGACGACTTTCTCGGGAACGTGGGACGTGACCATCGACACTCCCATAGGCAGGATTGCCGCCGTCTTTGACATCTCTGAACACGATGGCGAGATCCACGGTACCGCGCGCTCGGACGCGGAGACCGTGGAGTTCGTTAACG
>JBAUSF010000206.1:0-1618 GCA_049581565.1 Acidimicrobiales bacterium | reverse complement strand
GCTGCACCCCGACGGGCAGTCCCGCCTCGCCCGTGCCGAAGGGCACGGAGATCGCGGCGTCGCCGGCCAGGTTGGTCGGAATGGTGTAGACGTCCGAGAGGTACATGGCGATCGGGTCGCTCGTCTTCGAGCCGAAGTTAAAGGCCACCGACGGCGTCGTGGCGCCGAGCAGCAGGTCGACCTTTTGGTAGGCGTTGGCGAAGGCGTCGATCATCAGGGTGCGGACCTTCAGAGCCTGGCCGTAGTAGGCGTCGTAGTAGCCGGCCGAGAGCGCATAGGTGCCGAGCATGATGCGCCGTTTCACCTCGGCGCCAAAGCCCGCCGTGCGCGTCGCCTCGTTCATTGCCGTCACGTCGTCAGCCCCGACGCGCAGCCCGTAGCGCACGCCGTCGTAGCGCGCGAGGTTGCTCGACGCCTCGGCCGGTCCGATGAGGTAGTAGGCGCTCAAGCCCAGTCGAAACTCGGGCACCGAGAGCTCCTGGACTTCGGCGCCCGCCTCGCGCAACGCCTCGGCGGCGGCCTGGACCGACGCCACGACATGGGGATCGGCGCCGTCGTAGAGCTCTCGCACGAGGCCGATCCGCTGGCCCTTGACGCCGTCCTCGACGTGGGCGACGAGCGAGGGCGCGGGTTCAGGAAGCGAAGTCGAGTCGCGCGGGTCGTGGCCGGCGATCACTTCGAGCAGCAGGGCCGCGTCGGTGACGTTCTTCGCGAAGGGTCCGATCTGGTCGAGCGAGCTCGCAAAGGCGATCAGCCCATAGCGAGAAACCAGGCCGTAGGTTGGCTTCACGCCGACGATCCCACAGAGGGCCGCCGGCTGGCGGATGGAGCCACCAGTGTCCGAGCCGATCGAGATCGGGGTCATCTCGGCCGCGACGGCTGCAGCCGATCCGCCCGACGAGCCTCCCGGCACGCGAGAAGGATCGAGGGGGTTCTTCGTCGGGCCGAAGGCCGAGTTCTCGGTCGACGAGCCCATGGCGAACTCGTCCATGTTGGTCTTGCCCATCACGATGGCCCCGGACTGTTCGATGAGTTCAACCACCGTCGCGTTGTAGGGCGGGCGCCAGCCTTCGAGGATCCTCGACCCGGCCGTCGTGGGCACGCCGGTCTGGCAAAGGTTGTCCTTCAGCGCGATCGGCACGCCGGCGAGCGCTCCAACATCTTCGCCCCTTGCCACGCGCTCATCGACGCGCCGGGCCAAAGCGAGGGCGCCCTCCTCGTCGATGTAGAGAAAGACGTTGAGCTCGTCGTTGCGCGCCTTGATGGCCGAGAGCGATCGTTCCATCTCGACCTCGGCGCTCGAGGCGCCGGCTCTGACGTCGCGCGCGATCTCGAAGGCCGTTCTCACGGCGCCTCACCCATGATGCGCGGAACGGCGAAACGTCCGTCCTCGGCGTCGGGCGCGGCGTCGAGCACCGCGTCGCGCGCGAGCGACGGCTCGAGCGCGTCCTCGCGAACTACGTTGATCAGACCAAAAGGGTGCGCGGTCGCCACGACGCCTTCGAGCTCGAGGGCCGCTATATCCTTCGCGTGCTCCAGCACCTGGCCGAGCTGCTCCGTGAAGAGGTCGAGCTCGGCCTCGCTCAAGATCAGGCGCGCGAGGCGTGCGACCTTCGCG